>NZ_JBHWUR010000005.1:0-193713 GCF_042737755.1 Streptomyces sp. NPDC059994 | reverse complement strand
ATCTGATGATCAGAACGACAAGAGCCGTGTAACGGGAGACCGTTACGCACGGTTCTGTGAGAGCCGAGGGGTGAGATCCCCCTCGGCTACTCGACTCTTTGCGCCCGCCCTACGCCTCCAGCACGCCGAGTTCACTGTCGGGCCGGCAGACGTCGCACGGCTTGACCCTGTCGGCGAGGACCTGGAGTGCGGCCTCGCGCGTGAGTGGCCGGGTGCGGGTGGCTTTGCTGCCGATCCAGCAGTCCCCGGCATGCAGGGCGAGGATCTTCTGCTGGTCTCGGCCGCCGATGCTGTATTCGATGAGCCAGTCCGGTGGGGGTGGCAGGGGTCGACGCGCCGCCAGTTCCGCCGCGGCCCGTTCGGCGGCGCCGATGGCCGCCTCGACGGTGGTCAGCTGCTGCTGGAGGTAGGTCCGCACGGTGAGTAGCCGGGCGAGGTCGGGCGGGAGGGGGCTGGTCACCGCAGGTCCCGGCGGGTCATGACGTCCGGGTTCCACCAGTACCAGCCGGTCCGCCGCCCGTCGGGGAGGGCGGGCCACAGGCACAGCTGGTAGGCCCGTCGCCCGTCCGGCTGGTCGTGGTGGGCCATGGCGACCGCACGGTACCGGCCGCCTTCGATGGTCAGGTTGATTGCGACGACCTCGTAGTGCGTGTACGCGTGCACCGGCGCCCCAGGGGGTGGGGGAGGGGCTGGGGACGCGTCACGCTCGTACATGCGTTCGAGTCTACGGCGCTTCGGGCTGCTCCGGCGCGGGGGCCCTCTTGGTGCGTCGGCCGGTGGTCCGTCCCTTGACGATCTGGTCGACGCGGGGGACTGAGAGGTCGGTTTGCTCGCTGACCTCGCGGAGGGTCAGGGTTTCGCGCAGCTTGGTCAGGTCGTCCTTGCGGGCGGCCTTGAGGCGGGGGTCGTCTTCGACGGCCTTGATGATGCCGGTGATGGTGCGGGCGCGTCCGGCTGGATCGGTGATGGCCAGGGCCTGATCGATAGCCGCCTTCACTGTGGCGACGGGGGTGAGCTCCATGCCTGGATTCTAGGGGTCTTAAAGAATCTTCTCTAGACCCCTAGACAGGATTTCTAGGGGTCTATAAATTGGAGTCATAAGGGAAACGCCGAGCAGGGGTGAGGGTCATGAGCAAGGTCTACGAACGCACCGAGAACAGTGCAATCTGCGGAAATCGCTGGAAGTTCTCGAAGCTCGCCGGGGATGTCTGTGTCCAGGACCGCGGGCACCGGGGACCGCACCAGAACACCCGCGCCAGGGAGGCCCACACCTTCAGCTGGTTCGACGACGAGGGCATCCCCTCCCGGAGCGCTGTCACCACCGACGAGTACGAGGTATCCCCCGATATCGAGACCGGGTTCCGCGGCGCGCCGGGCAGGGCCCAGGCCGAGAACGCCGTGACGGAACTCGTCGCCGACAACCCCGAGATGGACGGCGCCTACGAGGTGCTGGAGATCTGCCCCGACCACGACGAGCATCCCCGCCGCGAATGCGAGGAATGCGCCAGCGACGCCTGACCCTCACCGCGCCCGAGCACTCCAGCCCCGGCGGGGGAACCCGCCCGAACCGGTCGCACGGCGCCGGGGCGCTCACCCAGATGACCCGCCAGCCGAGGGAGACGCCATGTTCAAGACCCACCTGATCGCCTACACCGCCAAGACCGCCGAGGCCACCGTGCAGGGCATCGCCCGCGTCCGCACCGACCACCGCCTCCCCAGCTGGCAGGACTGCCACAGCGCGATCCCCAACTTCTTCACCGGTGCGCACCTCGGCGTCGAGCCCCAGTACACGGTCCGCCACGAGGACAAGACCGGAACCATCGAGCGGACGTTGCCCGCCAGCGGCGTCGAGCGCATCGGCCAGCTCCTCATGCGCGCCGCCGACCGGGGCGAGGCCTGGGACATCGAGGTCCTGGACGCCGACGGGAACGACGTCTCCTTCGACTTCGCCTGCTTCCGCGACTGAACCCCTGCGGCGCCCCGCCCAACGCGGGGCGCCCGCCCGACCATTCAGGAGGCACGCCATGTTCCTGATCGACTTCACTCGGTTCCTACGGGCGCACATCTACCTGATCGCCATCATCGAACTCGGCATCATGGGCGCGACCCTGCCCGCTGCTGCTGAACTCCTCAACGACCAGCACTGACCCGACTAGGAGGGAACCCGTGAGGCTTGCCAGAGCAGACCTGGTGGCAGGGCGCATCCCTGCAGAATGCGCCGACCTAGTGGACTTGGCCATGAAACGAGGGCATGCCGTTTGGGGTAGCTTGCAGGCTTTGGGGCGAACCAACAGGGATGCCTACACCATTCGCATCAGCGGCAGTGCCTGCGAGGTCGTCGTCATCTCCTGGGCGCGGGAAGCGAAAGGTGCTTGCTTCTCGCTCTCCTATGTCCTGTCGTGGCAGCCCGAGGACAAGACATGGATCCAAATGCCCGACACGAGCGGGATCGAGAAGGCTTTGAAGGCGGCTGGGGGCACCGCTGGCGAGGGCGAGCCCGCCGACCCGGACCGCGATTAGCCGTAGCCCTGCCACACTGGCCACAGCCTCGACCGCCAGCTGGAGGAGGACGACCGTGGACGACATCCCCTTCGCCGAGCAGGCCCGACAGGTGACGGAGCAGCTCGCAGGGCTACGCGCGACCATCGCTCAGATCACAGCCGCCGCGCACCAGGTCCAAGAGGCGCTCCTCTTCCACGACCATCCGGACGTGACCGGCCTCGACGACGAGCTCGACATCCTCTACCGGGGGCAGATGTGACGTACCGCCCGTACCCGAACGTCGACCGCGCACTGCGGCAACTCGACCGCCACGAGTGCGCGATCCCTGATCGGCGGCCTGTGTCCCTCGGCGAGTCCTTCGCCACGGTAGCCGCTGGACTGGACGCCCCCGAGGCCCGCGCACGGTGGCGCCGCCTGGGCGAGTCCATGGCCAGCCTCACCCGACCCCGGGCCACCGCCTGATCTGTCGTTGTCCTACCGCGCCGCTACGGTGGCCCGACCGCTATCGAGGGGGATACCCGTGACTGACCCGCACCCGACCAGCCCCACAGCCGTGCCGGAGCTGAGCGTCGACGAGGTCCACGCTCTCACCACCCGCCCCGACCTGGACCTCGCGCACCGCACCCTGTGGCTCCTGCTGTACGAGCTCGGCCCGACCGAGGTCCGTCTCGCGGACCTGCTCGCCCTCGACGTCCCGGCTGTAAACCTGAGCGCCCGCGCCATCATCACCGAGAGCCGCAAGACCGGCGGCCCTGTTGCCGGCCAGTTCAGCGAACGGGCAGCCGGAATGCTCGACGCCCTCATCGGCGACCGCGCCGCCGGCCCTGTGTTCACTGCCCGAGCCGGGCAGCGGCTCACCCGCGAGATCGCGGCGGACTACTTCCGGTCCGTCACCGGCGGACAGTCACTCCACGCCCTACGGCTCAACGGGCAGCGGCACGCCACCAGCTGACCCCGCCCGTTGTCAGTGCCCGCCCGTACCCTGGTGGTCCGAGCTGCTGGCGCTCCTCGGAACACGCCCCGTCGGCACAGCGGCCGACGGGGCGCAGCACTGGAGGATGATGTGATCTACCGCCTGCTCCGTGACCTGCGGGACGGCTTCTGGAACGGCCTCGACTACATCTGGTACTGCCGGTGGATCCCATGATCGACGCCTAGCTGCGGCCCTCCGGGTGCAGCACGGCCTTCTTCACCGCCGCCTCGACGTCGTACCTGTTCAGCCGGTGCTCGACTGCATGTGCGGTGACGGCCCGCTGGAACTGGTCGGCTGCGTCGATCCACGGCTGCCACGCGTCGCCGCTGTACGCGCCAGCCGTCGCCGCCTCCCGCGCCTGCTCGACGGCCCTCTTCAGCTCACAGAGCTGCGCAAACGATTCCTCAACACCCGATGTAGACACGAGGACGGATCCTAAGCGGCAGGACTGACATCGCCCCGGCGACCCTCACAGCGCCCCGCCTCAGCCCACTCCACCAGCAGATCCTCATGCTCCCGCGACCCAGCCCCGCCCGACGCGACAACCCGACGAATCTCATCATTGATCACAGCACGCGGACGCACAGGAGTGCCATCAGCAGGGGAGGGGGGCATGGGGCAAGCGTACCGCCGGGCTACGACAACACGGCCCGTTAGGATCCGTCGACCTGGGGCGGGTTGACGACGAAGATTCCCATGCCGCTCACGGTCTCGACGAGTCCCTCGTCCTTGAGGACTTGAGTGGCTTTGCGGAGAGTGTCGCGGGCGACGCCGTATGTCTGCTCCAGCTCGACCATGGAGGGGATGCGCCGGCCAGGCGGAATCGTTCCGTCTTCGATCTGCCGCCGGAGGTCGGCGGCGATCTGGCGGTACGGAGGTACGGGCCCCTCCCGGTCGATGATCATGGTACTGGACGGTAGCCCACCACCTCTGACCTGCCATAGCTAGCCACGGGGGTAGTAAGGGGTAGTACGGTGGTCCACCAGGAAACCCCCGCGACCGCGTGAACGGCCCGGGGGCATGGACGACGCCACTCAGGGGCACCGACATGACAGATGGTAGTAACGCCACACCCGCAGGCGAAGACGCGGGCGAGATCTGCATCCACTGCAAGGAACCCGGCGCCACCTGCTGCGTCGACGTAGAACCCAGGGCCAGCGGACCCGACCGGCCCCTCTACGCCCACCCAGGCTGCGCCGCCGAAGCAGGCCAGCCCATCCTTTACCGCCTCACCGGCGCCACGACCACGGAGCGGGCATCATGAGCCCCCGCTCCGTCATCAGAGCCGCCGAGTGGACACTCGGCCCGGACCGCGGCGACGACACGCCGCCGATCACAATCCAGCTCCGCTGCACCAGCTGCCACGACCCCTCGCCTGAGATGCCGGTCCTTGAGCGCGGCGCGGCCGAGCAGTGGGCCCTGGAGCATGCCGGCATCAGCGGGCATACGGGGTTCCGTGAGACCGCCGTCGCCCACCTGCTCGCCATTCCGGCTGAGGGCAACCCGCGCGGCAGGGAGGCCACGGATGGCTGAGATCCGGATCTGCCACCTGTGTCAGCGGGTGATCCTGGGCGATGCGGTGGCGACACCGAAATTCTCCGACTCGGGCGCGGGCCGGAACATGTACCGGCATCCAGCGGGTACGCCGGGCTGCGTGGCGAGTGCTACGCGCCGTGGGATAGCCCACCGCCGCTGACCTTTGGCCAACGCTGTGACCTGCCGTAATGCTCACATGTAGAACACACCCGGTGTGAACCGCACGCGTAGATATATGCACCGCACACCCCTAGCGATCAGCGGCATACGCGGGGCAAGGTGCTTACTTAGGGCAACGTTCAAGCAAAGGGCTCCGGGGTACTCATGTGTCCGAACGCCCTGCGGTCGGGCGGGCTGCTAGTCGCGAAGGAGATCGGTGACATGGATGCCGAGGGCGTCGGCAATCAGGAGCAAGTCGGCCAGGCGGGGGTCGCGCACCGCGTTCTCGTATCGCTGGATGCTGCGCCGGTCCATGCCGACGCGTTCGGCGAGTCCGTCCTGGGAGAGGCCGGCGAGGCGGCGTTGTTCGGCGATCTGCTGTCCCAGTACGACGCGGCGGTCCTGGATCCAGTCGGGGTAGGAGTTGCGTCGGCTGGGCACTCGACAAACGCTCGGCCCGCGACGATCATCAGTCAGTACCCAAACGGTCGCTTTTTGATCACTTAGCTCGACCCGCCACCGTGTCGGCGAACAGCCTTGCGGCTCACTGGCATATGCCGCAGGGCTAGAGCTACTGTTCCGTAGTCGAACGCACGTTCACCCGATCGTGTGGACAACGGGATGCGCAGGCAACCGTTAGGCAGGGTGCATGGTCGGAACCCCCAGGAACGTGCCGGGGCCCAACAGAGTGGCCCTCTCGTCGGGACCCGGTACAGAGCGAGTCCCCCTCCGGTGCACGGAGGGGGACTCGTGCACCATTCTGCTCCCTTGCGATCGCGGGCGGCGGGAGAACGCCGTGGGAGATTCCTGGGAGACGATCAAGCCGACGCAACCCGGGGGAACCCGGTGGAACCCTGGGAAACGGCCACACAGCGGGGCGGAAGGGCCGGTTGATCGGGCCTCCCGAAGCGGCAGGCTGGGAGTCCACTGGGCGATGCCGCCATCTACACGATCTTCGAGGGGACCAGCGAGATCCAGCGCCTGGTGATCGCCCGCACGCTCTCGGGCATGCCGATCCGCTAGCCTCCACCGGCCAGGAGACCGGCTCCGTTCCCGTGTGGCGGGAACGGAGCCGCACTGTTGTCTCCGGTGGCTCAGGCCGACAGCTGCGCCTCGATCGCCGCGACGACCTCCGGGGCATCCGGCTCGGTGCGCGGACGGATCCGGGCGACCACCTCGCCGGAGGGGGAGATGAGGAACTTCTCGAAGTTCCACTGGATGTCGCCGGCCTCGCCGTCCGTGTCCGCGACCTCCGTGAGGCGCTCGTACAGCGGGTGGCGGCCCTCGCCGTTGACGTCCGTCTTCTCCAGGAGCGGGAACGTCACTCCGTACGTCGCCGAGCAGAACGTACCGATCTCCTCGGCGCTGCCGGGCTCCTGGCCGCCGAACTGGTTGCAGGGCACGCCGAGCACGCTGAAGCCGCGCTCGCCGTACTGCGCCTGGAGGCGCTCCAGACCGGCGTACTGCGGGGTCAGACCGCACTTGGACGCCACGTTCACGACCAGCACCGCCTTGCCCTTGTAGTCGGCCAGCGAGGTGGGCTCGCCGGACAGCGTGCGCAGCGGGATGTCGTACAGGCTCATCAGCAGACTCCTCGTAACAGGGGAAAAGAACCGGTCAGTCGCGGGCCGGCAGCGGGCGGAACAGGCCCTCCTGGACCACGGACACCAGCAGCCGGCCCTCGCGGTCGTAGATGCGGCCGCGGGCCAGGCCCCGGCCGCCGGTCGCGATGGGGGACTCCTGGTCGTACAGGAACCACTCGTCGGCCCGGAACGGCCGGTGGAACCACATCGCGTGGTCGAGCGAGGCCATGTCGAAGCCCCGGGGACCCCACAGCGGCTCCATCGGGATGCGGACCGCGTCGAGCAGCGTCATGTCGGACGCGTACGTCAGCGCGCAGGTGTGCACCAGCGGGTCGTCGCCCAGCGGGCCGACCGCGCGCATCCACACCGCGCTGCGCGGGTCCGCGTCCTTGATCTCGTCCGGCGTCCAGCGCAGCCGGTCCACGTACCGGATGTCGAAGGGCTGGCGGCGCGCCATCCGCTCCAGGGCCTCCGGCAGCGTGCCCAGGTGCTCGCGGATCTCGTCCGCGACCGTCGGCAGCGACTCCGGCTCCGGGAAGTCCAGCCGCGGCGGCAGCTGGTGCTCGATGCTGCCCGGCTCCGGCTGGTGGAAGGACGCCGTCAGATTGAAGATCGTGCGGCCCTGCTGGACCGCGGTGACCCGGCGGGTGGTGAACGACCGGCCGTCGCGCACCCGCTCTACCTGGTAGACGATCGGGACGCCGGGGCGGCCGGGGCGCAGGAAGTAGGCGTGCAGCGAGTGCACCGGGCGCTCGCCGTCCGTGGTGCGCCCGGCCGCCACCAGCGCCTGGCCGGCCACCTGCCCGCCGAAGACGCGCTGCAGGGACTCCTGCGGGCTGCGGCCGCGAAAGATGTCGACCTCGATCTGCTCCAGGTCGAGCAGATCGACGAGTCTTTCGGCGGGGTTGGTCATGGGGTCCGTCTCCACTCTCGTGATTACAGCTCGCCTACGTCCGTCACCCGGACCACCGCGCGGCCCTCCTCGTCGGACGCCGCGAGGTCGACCTCCGCGCTGATGCCCCAGCCGTGGTCGCCGTTCGGGTCGGCGAAGGTCTGCCGCACGCGCCACAGGCCGTGCGCCGCGTCCTCCTCGATCGCCAGCAGCTTGGGTCCGCGCGCGTCGGGGCCGGTGCCCAGGTCCTCGTACTCGTCCCAGTACTTGTCCATCGCCTCGCCCCAGGCGTCCGCGTCCCAGCCCGACTCGGCGTCCATCGTGCCCAGCTCGGCCACGTTGTCGAGCGCGGCCAGCTCCACCCGGCGGAACATCGCGTTGCGCACCAGGACGCGGAAGGCACGGGCGTTCGCGGTGACCGGCTTGACCTCGTCGGCCTTCTCCTGGGCCTGCTCGGCGGTCTCGATCTCCGGGTTGGCGAGCTGCTCCCACTCGTCGAGCAGGCTGGAGTCGACCTGGCGGACCATCTCGCCGAGCCAGGCGATCAGGTCCTCCAGGTCCTCGGTCTTGAGGTCGTCCGGGATGGTGTGGTCGAGCGCCTTGTACGCGCCCGCCAGATAGCGCAGGACGATGCCCTCGGTGCGCGCCAGCTCGTACCAGGAGGTGAACTCCGTGAAGGTGAGCGCCCGTTCGTACATGTCACGGATGACGGACTTCGGCGAGACCGGGTGGTCGCCCACCCACGGGTGCGACGTCTTGTAGACGTTGTACGCGTGCCAGAGCAGCTCTTCCAGCGGCTTCGGGTACGAGATGTCCTGGAGCCGCTCCATGCGCTCCTCGTACTCGACGCCGTCCGCCTTCATCTGGCCGACGGCCTCGCCGCGCGCCTTGTTCTGCATGGCGGCGAGGATCTGGCGCGGGTCGTCGAGCGTCGACTCGACCACCGAGACCATGTCCAGCGCGTACGAGGGCGACTCGGGGTCGAGCAGGTCGAAGGCCGCCAGCGCGAACGTGGACAGCGGCTGGTTGAGCGCGAAGTCCTGCTGGAGGTCGACGGTGAGCCGGATCGTGCGGCCCTCGGCGTCCGGGGTGTCCAGCTGCTCCACCACACCGCCGTCGAGCAGCGAGCGGTAGATGGCGATGGCGCGGCGGATGTGCCGCAGCTGCGCCTTGCGCGGCTCGTGGTTGTCCTCCAGGAGATGGCGCATCGCCTCGAAGGCGTTGCCCGGCCGGGCGATCACCGAGAGCAGCATGATGTTGGTGACCCGGAAGCGCGAGGTCAGCGGCTCGGGTTCGGCGCCGATCAGCTTCTCGAAGGTGGAGTCCGACCAGGCGACGAAGCCCTCGGGGGCCTTCTTGCGGACCACCTTGCGACGCTTCTTCGGGTCGTCGCCCGCCTTGGCGAGTGCCTTCTCGTTCTCGATGACGTGCTCGGGCGCCTGGGCGACCACGAACCCGGCGGTGTCGAACCCGGCCCGCCCGGCCCGCCCCGCGATCTGGTGGAACTCGCGGGCGCGCAGGGTGCGCACCCGGGTGCCGTCGTACTTGGTGAGCGCGGTGAACAGCACGGTGCGGATGGGGACGTTGACGCCCACGCCGAGGGTGTCCGTGCCGCAGATGACCTTCAACAGGCCCGCCTGCGCCAGCTTCTCCACCAGACGGCGGTACTTGGGCAGCATGCCCGCGTGGTGCACGCCGATGCCGTGGCGCACATAACGGGAGAGGTTCTGGCCGAACTTGGTGGTGAAGCGGAAGTTGCCGATCAGCTCCGCGATCGCGTCCTTCTCCTCGCGCGTACACATGTTGATCGACATGAGCGACTGCGCGCGCTCGACCGCCTGCGCCTGCGTGAAGTGCACGATGTAGACCGGCGACTGCCTGGTCTCCAGGAGCTCGGTCAGCGTCTCGGTGATCGGCGTGGTGACGTACTCGTACGAGAGCGGGACGGGGCGGGTCGCCGAGCGGACCACCGCGGTCTCCCGGCCGGTGCGCCGGGTCAGGTCCTTCTCGAACATCGAGACGTCGCCGAGGGTGGCCGACATCAGGACGAACTGCGCCTGGGGCAGTTCCAGGATCGGGATCTGCCAGGCCCAGCCGCGGTCCGCCTCGGCGTAGAAGTGGAACTCGTCCATCACGACCTGGCCGATGTCGGCGTGCCTGCCGTCGCGCAGCGCGATGGAGGCGAGGACCTCGGCGGTGCAGCAGATGACCGGGGCGTCGGCGTTCACGGACGCGTCGCCGGTCAGCATGCCGACGTTCTCGGTGCCGAAGAGCTTGCAGAGGTCGAAGAACTTCTCCGAGACCAGCGCCTTGATCGGCGCGGTGTAGAACGTGACCTCGTCCCGGGCCAGCGCCGCGAAGTGCGCACCCGCCGCCACCAGGCTCTTTCCGGAGCCGGTCGGGGTGGAAAGGATCACGTTCGCCCCCGACACCACCTCGATCAGGGCCTCCTCCTGCGCCGGGTACAGGGAGATGCCCCGCTCCTCGGCCCAGGTGGAGAAGGCCTCGAAAAGGGCATCGGGGTCGGCACTCGGCGGCAGCTGATCGATAAGGGTCACGCCCCCATCTTGCCTGGCTTCACCCCATGAGAGGGAACCGGAGGACGGGCAAGAAGATCATGAGCGATAGGCTGCGTCGTCAACTGGGCCACGGGACAACAGGAAATGGGGCGGGGCACGGTCATGATGGGACCTGCGCACTCACTGTCAGGAGCGGCTGCCTGGCTGGGGGTGGGGGCCGCGGCCGCGGCCTCGGGGCACGCCATGCCCTGGCCGGTGCTCGTCGTCGGCGCGCTGATCAGCGCCGGAGCAGCGCTCGCGCCCGACCTCGACCACAAGTCCGCGACCATCTCGCGCGCCTTCGGCCCGGTCTCCCGGGCCTTGTGCGGCATCGTCGACGAGCTCTCGCACGCCGTCTACAAGGCGACCAGGGGCCCCGGCGACCCGCGCCGCAACGGCGGCCACCGCACGCTCACCCACACCTGGCTGTGGGCCGTCCTGATTGGGGCGGGCGCCTCGGCCGCGGCCGTGTTCGGCGGTCGCTGGGCGGTGCTCGGCATCCTCTTCGTCCATGTGGTGCTCGCCGTGGAGGGCCTGCTGTGGCGGGCCGCGCGGATGTCCAGCGACGTTCTGGTGTGGCTGCTCGGCGCGGCCGGCGCCTGGATCATGGCCGGGGTCCTCGACAAGCCCGGCAACGGCTCGGACTGGCTCTTCACCGGCTCCGGCCAGGAGTACCTGTGGCTGGGCCTGCCGATCGTGCTCGGCGCCCTGGTCCACGACATCGGGGACGCGCTGACCGTCTCCGGCTGCCCGATCCTGTGGCCGATCCCGCTGGGCCGCAAGCGCTGGTACCCGGTGGGCCCGCCGAAGGCGATGCGGTTCCGGGCCGGGAGCTGGGTCGAGCTGAAGGTGCTGATGCCCGTGTTCATGGTGCTCGGCGGGGTCGGGGCGGCGGGCGCGCTCAACTTCATCTGAGCCCGCCGCGCCGCCCCCCGGGCGGGGCCTCACCCGTGCCAGGACCGCCACAGCGCGGCGTACGCGCCGTCCGCCTCGACCAGGGCGTCATGGCTGCCCAGCTCGCTGATGCGGCCGTTCTCGACCACCGCGATCACGTCCGCGTCGTGCGCGGTGTGCAGGCGGTGGGCGATCGCCACGACCGTACGGCCGTCCAGCACCCGTGCCAGCGAGCGCTCCAGGTGCCGTGCGGCACGCGGGTCGAGGAGCGAGGTCGCCTCGTCCAGGACCAGCGTGTGCGGGTCCGCCAGGACGAGGCGGGCCAGCGCGATCTGCTGGGCCTGGGCCGGGGTGAGGGAGAGCCCGCCGGAGCCGACCTCCGTGTCCAGGCCGTCGTCGAGCGCCCGTGCCCAGCCGTCGGCGTCGACCGCGCCCAGTGCCGCCCACAGCTCCGCGTCCCCGGCGCCCTGCCGGGCGAGCAGCAGGTTGTCCCGCAGCGAACCCACGAACACGTGGTGCTCCTGGTTGACCAGCGCCACGTGCTCGCGCACCCGCTCGGCGGGCATCCGCGACAGCTCGGCCTCGCCGAGCGTGACGCTGCCCTCGCGCGGGGCGTAGATGCCCGCGAGGAGCCGCCCGAGCGTGGACTTGCCCGCGCCGGACGGGCCCACCAGCGCCAGCCGTGTGCCAGGCGCCACCGACAGCGAGACCTGGTGCAGTACGTCCACGCCCTCGCGGTAGCCGAAGCGCACCCCGTCCGCCTCGACGTCCCGGCCGTCCGGGCGCACCTCGGCGTCGCCCGCGTCCAGCTCGATGTCGCGGACGCCGACGAGCCTGGCCAGGGAGACCTGGGCCACCTGGAGCTCGTCGTACCAGCGCAGGATCAGACCGACCGGCTCGACCATCATCATCGCGAGCATCGCGCCCGTCGTCAGCTGCCCGACGGTGAGCCAGTCGTTCAGGACGAACGTTCCGCCGATCATCAGGACGGCCAGCAGGATGGCGGTATGGGTGAGGTTGATGACGGGGAACAGGACAGACCGCAGCCACAGGGTGTACCGCTCCCAGGCCGTCCACTCGGTGATCCGCCGGTCGGAGAGCGCGATGCGGCGCTCGCCGAGGCGGTGCGCCTCGATGGTCCGGCCCGCGTCGACGGTCTCGGCGAGCACGGCGGCGACCGCCGCGTACCCGGCCGCCTCCGAGCGGTACGCCGAGGGCGCCCGCTTGAAGTACCAGCGGCACACCGCCACGAGCATGGGCAGCGCCACGAGCACCGCCAGGGCCAGTGGCGGCGCGGTGACCGTGAGCGCGCCGATGAGCAGCAGCGCCCACACCACACCGATGGCCAGCTGCGGCACGGCCTCGCGCATCGCGTTGGCCAGCCGGTCGATGTCCGTGGTGATCCGGGAGAGCAGATCGCCGGTGCCCGCGCGCTCCAGGACGCCCGGCGGCAGCCCCACCGACCGCACCAGGAAGTCCTCGCGCAGATCGGCCAGCATCTCCTCGCCGAGCATCCCGCCGCGCAGCCGCACCAGCCGGACGAACACGGTCTGCACGATCAGCGCGCCCGCGAACAGCGCGGCCGTGCGCTCCAGATGGAGGTCCTGGACGTCGTTGGAGAGGTCCTCGACGATCCCGCCCAGCAGGTACGGGCCGACCATCGAGGAGATCACCGCGACCGCGTTGACCCCGATGAGCAGCGCGAACGCCGTGCGGTGGCGCCGCATCAGCTGACGTACGTAGGCCCGGACGGTCGCCGGGGTGCCGACCGGCAGGGTGGTGGCCGACTGCGGGGCCGCCGGGTCGTACTCGGGTGCCGCCACGCCGATCATGCCGTCTCCTCCCATGTCTCCAGTGACTGTGTCTCTTCGGTCCGCGCCGGCTCGTCGGTCTCGCGGGTGACCACCGCGCGGTAGCGGGCGTCGGTGTGCATCAGGTCGCGGTGCACCCCGACCGAGGCGACCTCGCCGTCGTGTACGAGGACGACCCGGTCCGCCAGGTCGAGCAGCAGCGGCGACGACGAGAACACGACCGTCGTACGGCCCGCGCGCAGCCGCTTGATGCCGCCCGCGACCCGTGACTCGGTGTGCGAGTCGACCGCCGAGGTCGGCTCGTCCAGGACGAGCACCTCCGGGTCGGTCACCAACGACCGTGCCAGGGCGAGGCGTTGGCGCTGGCCGCCGGAGAGCGACCGGCCGCGCTCGGTGATCCGGGTGCGCATCGGGTCGCCGTCGGCGTCCACCGACGCCTGCGCCAGCGCGTCGAGGACATCGCCGCACTGCGCCGCCGCCAATGCCTCGTCGGCCGCGACCTTCCCGGACGAGGGCACGTCCAGGAGCTCGTGGAGCGTGCCGGAGAGCAGCACCGGGTCCTTGTCCTGGACGAGGACGGCGGCCCGTGCCGCGTCCAGCGGGAGCTCGTCGAGCGCGACCCCGCCGAGCAGGGCGGACGCCATGGCGTCCGCCTCGGTGGCGTGCCCGCCCAGGCGCTCGGCCAGCCGTCCGGCCGCGTCCGGGTCGCCGCACACGACAGCCGTGAACCGGCCCTCGGGCGCGAGCAGTCCGGTCGCCGGGTCGTACAGGTCGCCGGACGGATCCTCGGCGGCGGGCCGGGCGGGCCGGGCGGACCCGGCCCGCGCCGTCGCCGTCCGGGACGGCACCCCCGTGTCCGTCCCGGACGGGTCCGTGGCCCTCCGCAGCGCCAGCACGCGGGCCGCGCGCTTGGCCGAGGGCCGCGAGAAGGAGTACGCCATGGCGATCTCCTCGAAGTGGCGCAGCGGGAACAGCATCAGCGTCACCGTGCTGTAGACGGTGACCAGTTCGCCGACCTGGATCCGGCCGTCGCGGGCCAGCGCCGCCCCGTACCAGACCACCGTGATCAGCAGGACGCCCGGCAGCAGCACCTGGACCGCCGAGATCAGTGACCACATGCGGGCGCTGCGCACGGCGGCCCTGCGGACCTCCTGGGAGGCCTCGCGGTAGCGGCCGAGGAAGAGCTCCTCGCCGCCGATGCCGCGCAGCACCCGCAGCCCGGCCACGGTGTCCGAGGCCAGCTCGGTCGCCCGGCCCGCCTTCTCGCGCTGGGTGTCGGCCCGCCGGGTGGCGGGCGGCAGCAGCGGCAGGACGGCCAGGGCCATCACGGGCACGCCGGCGGCGACCACGACGCCGAGCGCCGGCTGGTACAGCACCAGGCCGACACAGATGATCACCAGTGCGGTGGCCGCCGCAGCGAACCGCGACAGCGCCTCCACGAACCAGCCGATCTTCTCGACGTCGCCGGTGGAGACCGCGACGACCTCGCCCGCCGCGACCCGGCGCGTGAGCACCGAGCCGAGCTCGGCGGTCTTGCGTGCCAGCAGTTGCTGCACGCGGGCCGCGGCCGTGATCCAGTTGGTGACCGCGAAGTGGGCGGGTTTACGACATCACTCAGAGACATCACCCCAGGTCAGGGGTGGTGACATGAGGAGTCGAGTTGACAAAGCGGAGTCTCACACCCCAACCTGCACGCATGAACGGCAGTCTCACACTCCAACCTCGCACCCGCCCCAAGTCCGACACGCTTCGGCTCCTGGGGGAAGTTCGCCTGTCCCGTGAGACTGAGACGAGCACGAGTCCCGAGCGGCAGACCGAGTCCATCGATGGCATACGCCGCATGGTCCTGGGAGAGCTGGTCCACGTATGCGATGACCTCGATGTGTCAGGCCGGGTCTACCCCTCACACCGGCCGAAGCTCGGGCTGTGGTTCCGGGCCCTGGACCCCTCCTGCGAAACCTCCGACTGCTTCCACACGCCGGACGACCCCTGCATGGGGCAGTGGGACGCCTTGGTGGCCTGGAAGATGGACCGCGTCACCCGGCGCGCGCTGCACTTCCACACCCTCATGGAGTGGATGAAGAAGTACGACAAGGCCATCATCACCTCGGATGGCGTGAACACCACGACCAAGGCCGGCCGTCAGATGGCAGAGATGATGGCCATGGTCGCCTCCTGGGAATGGGAAGCCATTCAGGAGCGCAACCACGGGGCCGCAGAGAAGATGCGGCAGCTCGGACGCTGGAAGGGCGGCGTCGTTCCGTACGGCTACAAGGCCGTACCGAGCCCGATCCACGAAGAGGGCTGGTACCTGGTCTTCGAGGACGACACAATCCGCCACGTACAGACGATGATCAGTCTCTCTGAAGACCACTCGATGAAGGACATCACGGCCTACCTGAACGAGAACGGGATCGTCTGCCCGAGCGAGTGGCGCAAGCGCAACCAATTGATCGCGAAGGGCGAGATCACACCGGCCGAGGCCGAAGAGAGGGCTCCTGGGCGCTGGAATCAGTCGTCGGTGCACGTCATCCTTACCAACCGGGTCCTTACCGGTGAAAGCTGGAAGGACGGGAAGCCGATCCGCGGCAAGGACGGCCTTCCGGTGGCTCGTGCGCAAGCCCTGATGACCAAAACCGCCTTCGAAGCCATGCTTCGGCGGTTCAGGGTCCGCAACAAGGCGCAGGGGACCGTAACCAAGAACGCGACGGACCTCCGAGAGGTCGCCTACTGCATGAATTGCCTTGCTGTGCTCTACGAATCAAGCTCCAGCAGGACTCGTAACGGTAAGACGACGTACTACAACTACTTCCGGTGCTCCACGAACAACACTCCGGGGGCCAAGTGCCACGAAGGAGCCGTGAGCATGAACGGCCACGACCTTAAAGCAGTCGTGGAGCAATACTTTCTTGCCGAGGTTGGGACGGAACAAGCCCAGGTGAGGGTGTTCGTGCCTGGGAATGACGTGGGAGCCGAGAAGGAGCGTTGCGAAACGGCCCTCAAGGAACTGTCTGAAGAATGGGACTTGAACTTCTACGACTACGAGGGAGGCCGGCAGGACTACCTGAGTCGAAAGAAGAACCTCTTCGATCGAATGAAGAAGCTCGAAACCGAGGAAATAGTCAAGCCCCACTATGAATGGCAAGCGATGGGGAAAACGTACGGCGAAGCCTGGGCCAGCATGACTTGGAAGGAGCGCGGAAATCTTCTTCGAACGTGTGGGGTGAAGGTATTGGCCTGGCCCACCCTGGGCCCGAAGGCTCCCCCGCGAGTCTTGCTCGACTTCCCGGAAGACATGAAGAACCGACTTCGGGAGCACGTGGCAGTTAGTTCATTCACGGGTTAGCCACGACGGGAGCCCCCGTTGATCGGGGGCTCCGGTGGTTTGTAGCAGGGTATGTACACCCGTTAGTTCATTCATTCATCGGTGTTGATGCGACCCTCCCCCCCTCGGAGGATGGAGGGCCAGGGTCGGTTCCCTGGCCCGCCTCCGGCCCGCCAGCTCGTCACGTGGCGGGGATGTAACCCCCGCTTACAACTAAAGCGTCGGTGAGTGTTGGCCCAATCCCTCTCGGTGAACCGCGGAAGAGAGAGCCAGGTCACACCAGTAGGGGGCTGGCGCATCGATTCGGCAGCCCTGCGCCGCCATCGAGCCAGAAAGGGATCTGTGCGGCTCCCTGAGCGCCTTCGAGAGGCCATGAAGGGGTCAGAGTGGGCGAAGGGCTAGCAGGCCGGCACGCGAGCAGTCAGTTAGTTCATACCCGTACATGATCGAAGGAAGGCACCCCTGGTGGGTCCTTTGAATGAATGCACAGGCATTACCCCCGCCTATGTAGCAGGCATTGTATTAGGGATAGTTCATTCATCATTGCGGATGTATCGGGTTAGGAATCCATTGGGAGGGTTCGACTAGTGCTGAATACCTTTCGGGAATGAATGAACTAACTGTATTCGGTGCGTATTGAGACGCGCACATGGTGTCACGGTACGAGCGTGCCGAATCGTGCATCGGTATGCATTCGAAAGCGGCTCGAATGATGTGATGAATGCCTCATTGAATCCACGTCTCTATCACTAACTTCTGCGTGCTAGGGGGTCTTGAAAGGGTTACGGAATGGACGTTAGGAGGTCCTGCCTAGATGTGGCTGTGATCACTAATATTGCGTCCGATACCCATTGACGAATCGCTATCTGTGTGCATTAGTGCCCCATTCCAGCGCTGGAAGTGTGGCCCTGATCACGGGTTTCGCTATTGACATTTAATGCCCCCAGTGGTTTCGCGTGCGTCTCCTTTGAATCATGGGGTTCAGAAGCGCAATACAATGCGTGATACAGAGTGTATTGATGTGGACATGCAATAGACATCAAGGTTGGAGTGTGAGAGTGTTCTTCCTGTCAGCGAGACACCGACCGGAAAGGCCACTGAGACCCCCTCACTGAAGTGAGGTTGTGGAGACAGGGCCTGAATCTGAAACCGGCATCAGGAACCGCGACAGGGGCGCTTAGAACGGCTCCCAAATGCAGTGCTACCAAAGGCACTAGGACAGGCCCGTATGTGACCTCTATGGAGGGATGCGGGAACCACCTAGGAACATCACATAGGCCACACCTGGCGAAGCGAATAACCAGGGAGTGAGCGCGTACCGGAGCGGGGTGAATCCTGCCATGAACGGCGCGCTACGTGAGCGGATAGCGGGAAGCATGGACCGGCCCGTATGGATAGGTCAGACATTCAAGCTAGCGGGGAAGCTACCCCCGCAACCAACTGGGATTGACTCTCATGCACCCAATCAACATGACGCGTCCAGCGCACAGCCACAAAGCCGAGAGCGACGGGGCACAGTGCGTCTCTAAGCGTCTGAGAATGAGTGCGTGGGGGTGAGTGTCAGTGATGGACTGATACAGCGAGAGAGGGGCGCAAGGAATGGACTGCGCAGTGTGTGAGATGTGGGGAATGAAGCGGGCTGCGACGCACGTAGGCCCGTGGTCCGATACCGGGAAAGTGCACGGTCGTTGTGGGGCCTGCATGGCTGGGATCGTGCCAGAGAGTGAGGGATTCGAGCCGATCGCACCCGTTGCGGGTATGGCGCTGGGGACATGCCCGCACTGCCTGGAAACCCGGTTCTTGTGGTGGGTGGAGGGGCATGGGTATGCGTGCTCCCCCTGTGAGGTGTTCCTCATCCTTAGTGCGGCTTAGAGGGATTCAGTGACGTTCGTAAGTTGGAGTGTGAGCGTTGCTGTGTCTCGCTAATGGAAGCGAGCTAATGAAGGGATAGATCATGGACGTGATCCTTGACGTCAAGTTCAATGAGTTTGCCAGGGAGTTTGCGGAGCGTCAGCCCTGGTACAGGAACAGCCTTGATGACATGGCGGAGGCTGCCCGCGAAATGTGTTGGGCAGGGTTCGGCCTTGTGGATGACGGCACGGGTGAACCCTTGGAGAGCTGGGACTCTCGCGGTTACTACAACTGCGACTGTCGAGAGAACCCACTGAGGGTCAATGCCGAATCAACCCACGCTGCTTTCAAGGACGTTGGTATGGAAACGCACGAGTGGAACGGCTGGATCGTATGGGATGCATCCAACAAGGCCGGTCACGAAGTGGCACGACAGATCGGGGGTGCGCTCGCTGACTGCCCTGTCTTGGATGAAGAGCGACTGTCCGAACTGGAATGGGACAACGCTTGCACCATGATTGCGGACCTTCACAAGCTTCCCGATGGGATCGAACCTGATGAGGTACTTCGGGAAATGCCGGAAGTCCCGCACTGCTCTAACTGTTCCTCCTGCGACATTGACGGCGCTTTGACCTCCCTGGGATACCAGGAGTGTATCGACTGTGACACGTGGCTGAAGACGGACATGAATGGTGCGATGTGCCACGACTGCACCGAGCTTGAGCAAGAGGGAGAGTGCGAATGTCTGGGCGACTACGTCAACACGCTTAAGCACCTGGGGGTGTATGCCACTACGGCCGATATCCGGGTTGTCCAGCGGGCATGTGGCGACTGCTACCCGGTGATTTGGCCGGTAGCGGCGCGTGTCCTGGTAGGGGTGTGAATCACATGGATGACCAGCTAATTCGGAATGCCATCCGGAACATCATCACCGACCACAACACCCATCGGTCCGGCTATGGCTACTCGGATGGGGAGATAGACAAAATGATCGAAGCCGTGAGGGTGTCCGGTGACTCTGATTCTCGCTACGACGTAGTGATTAATACGCGGGACGGCAACGGGGGGCACGACTCCCAGGAATACGGGATGACCTACTGGACGTACGACAAGGCACGTACAGCCGCACAGTGGAGGGTCAACCGGGTCCCGTACGCGGTTGCCGGAATCATCCGGTTGATAGGACCTAGCGGAACGACATTCAACGTGGGTGCAGTATGGCCCGAAACAGAAGGGGCGTAAGCAGCATGGGTAAGGGCGGAACTAAGGGCACGGCCCTTTGGAGTAAGACTCTTCCGGACGGGCGCACAGGGTGCTACGAGTTCGGTTGCTGGAACCCTGCAACCCGCTGGATTGATATGGAGCGCTACGGCATCGCCCGTTGGCTCTCTACGTCCTATTGCGACGATCACGGGGACTGGCAGTTCGAAGACTCGCACCACACGCACCGAGTGCGCGTCATCAAGGGCTGATCGCCTTTAGTCAGCCTCACAAGTTGGAGTGTGAGGCTGGTTATGGGCTCTCAGAAGACGAGAGTAACGAACAGAGAGGCAAGGCAAATGACAACGACTCACCTTGACCAGATGAACCGGAACGGATTGACGGTAGGGGCACGCGTTCGTGTGCGTCTCTCCGATGACCCGTACAAGGGCTGGAGTGCCGGAACCTACCGGGGCTCCATCGAGTATGTGAAGAGTGACCACGTCGGTATCTGGGTGTCCTTGAAGGGCCACAGCATCGCGAACGGTTTCCTTACCGGCGCGGCGCGCGTTGACGCCAATGGCGTGTGGATCGAGGGCCGCTGAAATGGGTTCGACAGTAACGCTCGAAGACGTGCAAGAGACAGCACAAGGGCTCTACGTGCTGCCCTGCTTCACTCATGAGGATTGCCAGACGTGGACCTTCATATACGAGTTGGCGAGCGGTGAGGGGGCCGGTTGGACGATCGTCGCAGCGGGCCCCGACCGGGAGGCCGCACAAGCCGTAGCGCATCGATTCATGGTCGATGACTGTGTCAACGATCTGGAATTCGAGTTGACCGATGCAGACCTAGGGGAACCCGGCCCGCTCGCTCTCTACGGATGGAACGACGCTCGCTCGGGCTGTCTCCGGCCTGTATGGAAAGAGGGCTGAACCCGTGGCCGACGAATGTACCTGCGGAACCTTCGATGAGGCCGCGTGCGGCTACTGCGAACGCTGGGACGCGGAGAACTGCGTATGCGCTCTGGTCGTGGACTTCCCCTGCAACCTTCACTCCTAGAGAGGTATCTGAATGTACGTCGCTCACATCGGGCCCCAGTGGCATCGACGTTTCGAGGACTACACAGAAGCGGTCGAGTATGCCGCTTCCTACGGACTGCCGTCCGTGTTCGTTGAGTTGAACCTGAGCAAGCGCCGGTATCGGCGGGCGTCATGACTCCGGCCGCCGTAAAGATCGGCCTAAGCGTCGAGTACAAGACCAGCAACGGCCACCTGTTGCCCGGTGAAATCGTCGGGGTGATCTACGGGGCCAACCCCATGAAGCGCGCCAACATAACCCACCTGGTCATCCAGGACTGGCATTCCGTGGCGCAAGGCAGGTCCGTCATCGAGTCGTACCCGAACATCGTGCCCATTGGGAAAGTCCGAAAGGGAAGGTAGACCCATGTACCAGATCTACGCTGCTTGTCTCGCCTCCTACAACCACGGCATCTTGCACGGGGAGTGGATCGATGCCACGCAGGAACCCGACAGTATCGGCCACGAGATACAGGTCATGTTGGAGCGGTCCCCGATCCCGGGTGCGGAAGAGTTCGCGATACATGACTACGACGGCTTCGAGGGTCTTGAACTCGGAGAGTACGAGTCGCTTGAAGACCTCCACGAGATCGCCCGAACGCTCGATGACTTCCCGGCTGTGGTCGTGAAGCACTTGCACCAAGAGGTTGACGTCGAGGACCTGTACGAGACCTGCGAAAACCGGTTCCTGGGGACCGTTGAAGAGGAAATGGGTCCCGAAGAGAACGCGTACGGCGCGTTCATCATCGAGCAGGAAGACCACTACTGGGAGAACCTGCCGAAGGAGTACCACAGTCACATGCGGGCCATCGCGATCAGCGAGGCTCAAGACCGGCTGCTCTGCGGTGAGGTCGCTCTCTACGAGGGCGCGGGCACCTGGCACTTCCTGAGCGTGGACTGCTGACGCTTAGCGCTTGTCTCTCAGGCCCTCACGTTGGAGTGTGAGGGTCTGGGGGAGAGTCGCTAAGACTCCAACCCCCCAACTCTGAAAGGCCCGTCATGGGAGCCATGAAGGCGTACGAGATGGATCGTGCCCACATCCGAGAGGCCGCGATGGTAGCGGCTACCCACTCCACGATGGAGGAACGAAAGGAAGCAATGGAAGGCGTCTGGGAAGGGTGCGCGGACGCGGCCCAGCAGTACCACAACCCCCCGGCCGTAACCGCGATGTTCGTCAAGGAAGCGGTAGCGGCCTTCATGGACAGCCGAACCACCCTTGCCAGCATCGGAGCGTACGAGCGTGCGTAGTCGTCTCCCCCGTCTGCCCCTGAGCGCAGAAGACATCGCAGAGATCGCACGAGAGCTGAGCACGGGCAACGAGCTGGTCTACGTGCTTGACGACGGCCAGGAGATCACCCTTACCCCGGTGGAGGCTGACGCATGATCCACGACGAACAGATGATGTGTGACCTGTGCTGCACGCCGTTGAACCCCAAGGTCGACGCGTTCGGGCAGCGGTACGTTCACCCGGCCTGGGTGGGCAAGGAGTGGGACCACGACGCGGTACCGGTACCCCGGGACCCAGGCCGGCTGAGGGGGCTCTGTGACTTCTGCTCATCCGATCACCCCGAGACTGCCTTCCTGACACGCAAGGCAATCGTGGAGATCACACGCGGAGTAACACACCTCTACACCGAGCCCTGGAATGCCTGTGAGCGATGCGCGGTCCACATCCGCAACCGCTCGGTGCACCTGTTGATGGATCGAGTGGTTGCCGTACTCCCAGGGACCGTGAACCGCCCGGAGCGGCGAGCGCGCCGGGCCAGCCTCAAGCCCATCTACATGAAGTTCTTTCAGGCCGAGCCGGAAGAGGTGGGCCTGTGAACGCACGGCCGTTGGACGAGAACGTGGTGCTGGTCGAAAGCCTTCGGCTTGCGGTCCCTCTCCACATGATGATCCTGCACGAGCACGCCCCCGCGGAACTGGTCCGGATAGCTGAGACAGCAGCCTCGGTCATCGGCTCTCAGGGTGACGTCTTGCAGTTCGGTTCTCCGCAACGAGGCGAAGCAGCGCAGGCGTTCAACGCCCTCGCTCGGGGCCTGGCCGCAGCCGCTCTGACTGCCCAGGGCGGAGCCACCTTCATGCACCTCCACTGGTGCACCGTCCCGGTCTGCCCCGGCCCGGAAGAGGAACACCCCGAGATGAGGCACACGTGATGCACCTGAAGGGCGACTACGTCTTCATCAAGAGAGGGGACGGGTCGGTACTGACGGCCGGGCGCATCCAGCGACGCCGTCCAGACGGCCGCTACAAGGTGCGCAAGGCCGGGTCGAACCAGGTGGTCACTGTGACGCCTGGTCGCTTGGAACGGCACCCGCAAACCGCATGGGGACGAGACACGGAGAGGCAGCAGTGAGCGAGGAAATCACGCATTGGGAGGTCGAGTTCACGGACGCCGAAGGGTTCTCGTGGATACGCCCTTGCATCCTGGACGACGGGGATAACCCGCTCAAAGCCTTCCCGGAGATGCTGACCATCACGCACTACGGAGACCGCGACCGGTCGGTGGACATAGAGATAACGGGAATGCGCAAGGTGACCAAGTGACAGAGCAAGACCTGACCCGATACCCCTGCCCTGTCGATGACTGTGACAGCTTCCTTGAGATGACGCTTCCGATGTACGTGGACATCTGGACGGATGAGGAAGGGGCGGCACACTTCACGCTCGCCGGACACGACGCCCCGACCTTCTTCAGTTGCGGAGCCGAAGAGGCCCACGGGGTCGAAGACTTTCCCGAGATCCTGGTGAACCAGGTATTGCAGCGGCTGGAAACGGCAGAGACGGCGATGTACGAGGAGCAGTACGGCTGACACGAGCAGCTTTGATGAAGGGCCCGGCTTCGGTCGGGCCCTTTGTCATGGCTGATCGAAAAGCGATCAGGCACACAGAGGAGAAAACCCCATGGCTCAGAAGCTCGTCACCACCTACATCGATGACCTTGACGGCACGGAGGTTACGGAGCCCGGCGTCATCCGGACGGTTCAGTTCGGGATCGACGGGGCGGAGTTCGAGATCGACCTGACCGACGCCAACGAGGACCAGCTTCGCAAGCTCCTGACCCCGTACGTGACCGCAGGCAGGAGGGTCCAGAGCGAGGCCGGCCGTCCCGTCCAGCGCTCGTCTGCCAAGGGGAGGAACGCTCTCGACACCCAGGCCGTACGTGCCTGGGCCAGGGAGAACAACTTCGAGGTCAGCGACCGGGGTCGTATCCCGGACCACATCCAGGAGGCGTACAGGCAGGCGGCCAGCGGCGGTTCCTCGGCCGCCCCTGCTGCCCCTCCCGCCTCAACTTCGCGCACTGACGTGATCGTGAGCGAGGAAGAGGCAGCCAGGCACTACCAGGCGCTTCCCATCCCGTCGGGTCGCGAACACAACTGGACGAAGCGCGAGGGATACGGGTGCGAGCGCACGATCCGTATCGCAGAGATGACGTTGATGGAGCGTATCGAGGCTCTGACGGAAAAGAACCTCAACGTCCTCGGTCAGCTCGTCGGTGACATTCCCACGGGCAAGGACGGAAAGGTGAAGGGGCTCGGCACGTCCGGACAGCGGCTCCTGAACATGGAATTCATCGACGCGTACAGGAATCTGACCGACTTCGGTCGCTACGCCTACCAGGTCCACAAGCAGAAGTAGCCCGATGGGCCTTAGTCGGGGGCCGGTTATCCGGCCCCCTGGCTATGGCCTCTCGGAATGGAGGAGACGGAAATGGCGCGAAGAGTGATCGAAGAGATCATCTGCGATGGATGCCGCACAAAGGGCAAGGACCGGAAGGGAGTTACGACGCTGACTGTGGGATCGGACAGCTACGACCTGTGCCAGGAACACGCGGACCGCTTCGCGGCCTACTTCTCGAACCTATTCGGCGAGACCACCACTGACGCCGTCGCGGCATAACCAAAGGAGACAGAGCACCCCATGAGCAGCGAGCAGTTCAAGAAGATGCAGTACGGCCCTCTGGGTAAGGCAGTAGCGGCGGCCATGCCGCACACGGAGGCGGACCCAGTCGGTGTCTACGCAGCCACGTTGTCCCTGTGGTCCTCGGCCCTGGCGGGGAAGGTGTTTCAGCCCAGCGGCCGGCCCACCGTGTTCTGGTCGGCTCTCGTCGGCAGGTCGAGGGTGGGGCGTAAGGGCTTCGCCCTCGCGACCGCTCGGGCCATCTTGGAACCGTCCATCGGCGGTTTCCTGGCCACGCGGATGCGTAAGGGCATCAGTAGCGGCCCGTCGTTGGTGACGACGCTGTTCGAGGTCGAGCAGGAATCGTTGACCTCGGAAGACGGTCGAGACGGCCGCGTGATGATTGCGGAAGGCGAGTGGGCATCTGTCCTCAAGCGCGCCAACAGGGATGCGACCTACCACGATCAGCTCATCAACGCTTGGGATGGTGAGTCCGTGGTGAACACGACCAAGGGGAAGGGCGGGAAGCGTGAGGAGCAGCGGATCGACGTACCGCTTCTCGGGTACCACGTCCACATCCAGCCCGGCCGGTGGGCACCTCTGGTCAAGCCCGAGTTTGCGCTTGGCGGGGCGTTCAACCGCATCCCACACTTCTTGGTGAATCAGTCCCAGTCGTTGCCCTCCAACATCAAGAAGCCCCTCGATGCGGTGAAGGAGACTCCCGCGCTCACTCGCGCCTACCGTTGGGCTCGGGAGAAGACGCGAGAGATGGAGCTGTCCCCGGAGGCGGCAACGCTCCACGACGCGTACCGCCGTGAGTTTGACGACCGCATGGCGTCACTTCCGGAGAACGTCTCATGCTTCATCGAGCGAGGAGACGAGAACTTGCTTCGGCTCGCTTGCCTCCTGGTGGCTGCGGAGCGAAGGACCGTGATCTCGGTTAAGGCGTGGCAGGCGGCCCACGCGATGATGGAGTACTCAATGGCCTGCACCGAAAGGCTTATCAACGAGGCTCAGCAGGGGACCGGCCGACAGATGAAGTCGGTTGAGCAGATCGTCAGGGAGGCGCTGCACCGCTACGGCGGGGAAGCCACCCGGACCCTGATCCTGCGCTCGCTTGGCACCAGGGGCAACGCGGACTCTCTGAGCGCAGCCATCGACAAGATGCCTGACGTGGTGATGGAGACCCGTCAAGGCTCCGCCAAGGGCGGTCCGAAGCCTGTGTACGTCCGCTTCACCGATGCCAAGCGCGAGGGGGAGGACGAGCACCAGGCGCAAGCGGAGGAACGGCCGAAGCTCGCGGTCGTCCCCTCTCAGGCGGAACGGCCGGCACCGCGGAAGCGTCCGGTCAGCACGGCCCCCAAGAAGCCGGTTGCCAAGAAGGCCCCGGCCAAAAGGGTCACCAGGAAGAAGGCGGACGCAGCGCCGAAGACGCGTCTCGGCAGTCAGAAGGAAGATCAGATGGCTAGCTCGATGGCGGACCTGCTGTGAGCCCCAGTCAGATGCCGCAACGGCGTCCCACCCGCGTCGTGCAGGGTCGGTACGCGGACCTGGCCAGGCGTTGGGCTCCAGGTGTCTGGATCGACATGGACCGGTCCGGGCAGTACTTCGAGAGGTAGCAGAAACACAAAAGGCCGGGACCCCATCACGGGGTCCCGGCTCTTTTTTTGTACCCATTTTGTACCAACCATTGTGTAGCGGTTAGTTCATTCATTCATGGGCGTTCTCTCATCTACTCCTCCAAGGTCCCACCCCTGGAAGCGTGTTCCATCTCCATCAGAGCTAGGCGGAGGTGCGCCGCCTCAGCGGTCTCGCCAGGAGACGGTACGGACAGTGCAGTGTCGGTCTTCTGGTTCTCCACGCGCTGAGCGACCTCAGCACCACCCAGCAGAGCGAGGGAGAACGGGATAAGGGCTTCCCAGGGGATCTCTGGAAACTGTGCAACCAGCCAAGGAGTCAGCGCGGCCAGCGCACCGAGAAGGCGTACAACGTGCTTACGGAACATGGGAGACCTCCGGGGTCGGGATGACGAGCTGGGGGGCCACGGGTATCTGTGTGGGCTTGGAGACCTCGGGCTGGACCGGCACCGGCACGTCAGGCATCACGGGCTCGGGCTGCTTGCCCTTGTCGGGCTTCGGCTGGTCGGAGGGCTTACCGGCCGGCCTCTGCTCGGGGCGCGGGGTCAGCTTGTCGAGCTTCCCGGAGACCTCATCGAGCTTGCCCTTGACCGCGCGAAGTTCCTTCTCGATACGGGCCAGACGGTCATCTTCTGAGGGCTTCTGAACCGCAGGCGCAACAGGCTTCGAGGGACGGGACTGCTCACGGGGCTTCGACTCCTTCGCCACGGTCGCTGTGACCGCGTGCTTGCCTGCCTGGACCTTCACCTTCTGGCCGGGGTAGATCAGGTGGGGGTTGGCGGCCAGGCCCGCGTTCCAGCTCACGAGCTGGGTCACGCTCACCCCGAAGCGGTTGGCGATCGAGGAGAGCGAGTCACCCTTGACGACCGTGTACGTGCTCCCGCTGGTCGGAGGCGTTGACGGCTGGGGCTTCTCGGCCGGGGGCTTAGGCTTCTCGGTCGGAGGCTTCGGCTTCTCCGGCTTGGCCGGGGGCGTGGGCTTCGCCGGGACGTTGATCTCCTGGCCGGGGTGAACCACGTCCGGGTTCTTGATCGAAGGGTTGGCGGTGAGAAGGGCCGCCAGGGAGACACCGAGCAGAGCGGCGATACCGCCGAGGGTCTGCCCCTTCTTGACCTTGTACCGGCTCGTACCCGTCCCAGACGCCCCGCCTGCACTGCTGGTCGAACCCGCGGCCTTCGCCGCGTACGTGTACCCGGCCTTGCTCTTCTTGGAGGGGTCCGCGGTAAGGATGCCCTCGGTGAAGGCAGGCAGACCGTAGCCGTGGACGTAGGAGTCACGGCGTCGGCGCTGGCGAGCCATGACGCCATTGCCGTTGGCGTCGTTGGTGAGAGAGGTGTTCCCCTCGTACGTGTAGATGTAGGTCTCGTCGAAGGCGTAGCAGATACCTGTGTGCGTACTGCCGGACGCGCCGTAGATGACCTGCGCCCCGATGGCGGGGTACTCGCTCCACCTCGACCGCTGCTTGAACCACTGCATGGCGGTCCAGACGCTTGCGGTACGCGGGTAGAGGTTGGCGACTCCCGCCCGCATCGCCACCCAGCTCACCCAAGTTGCGCACCAGGGCTGGTAGTTGGACCACTCAAGGCCCGGAACCTGGTCGGAGTACTTCTGATGGCCAGAGGGCCGCTCGCCTGGAGCGCGCTGGGCCCGGTAGCCGACTTCACTCTTGGCGACGGTAAGGACCTGGGAAACCTGATTCATGTTGCCCCCTTTCGGGCATGACAAAGGGGCCATCCGATGGAGGGCCCCTGCGTGAACTAACCGCTAACGGTTAGTTAGTTCATTCACTGATGACGAAGCAGCAACAGACGTTCGGGATCGATGGTGGTGAGGATCTGAACGAGACGCTTGTTCTCGTCCTCGATCCGCTGCAACCGGTCCTTGATCTCGGTCAGCACGTCCTGAAGCCGGTCTCCACGCGCCTTCTGCGCTTCGGCTTCCGCCTTCCAAACCTCTGCTGTCTTCGCTTCCTTTGCTCCTCGCACAACAACAAGCCCACCCACGATGGTGGCTACGATGCCGACGAGTCCGAATATGTTGAGGATGAGAGTGGTATTGCTCATGGCGGACTCACAGGCTGGTCGCATCGGCGGATATAAGAACGGCGGAGAAGGAGGCCAAAGATGTTGCAGGGTTGCCGGACTTGGGCTTGGTCCAGGCTCCGCCAATTCCCTCTGCGGAAGCCCAGATGGTTTGATCGTTTGCTATGAACATGAGGCCGGCAACGTGGACGCTCTGATAGCTTCCCTTCACCTTGGTTGTGGTGAATCCCTTGAGGATGGCCGGGCTTCCTGCCTTGCTGGTGGTGCCGACCTGGAGAATTAGTGCTGCTGTGCTCTGGGTGCCGTCCATCGTGCTCGGGGTCGTCATGGCAATAGTGGCCGTTACCCAGTAGATGCCGGGTACCGGAGGCTTGAAGTCGGTCATATTGCTCGTACGAAATCCGCCCGCGGTATCCGACTCCATCCAGGAAATCGACGTCTCCTTCTGAATGGCGGCCGTATTTCCGATACCTGTGGCTCGGAAGTACGGGGGATCAGAAAGCGTCCGGATGGGTTGGTAGGCTGCCCGGTTCATAGTGGCGGCATCGACTTTCTGTCGGCTCAGCCACTTCTCATTAACCGTTGCCATAGTTCCCCCTCCCGAGGTACGTCACTGCGAAGTTCCACCAGCGGGTCCCGTTGGTGGGCTCGTCTCGACCGCTGTCCCAATTGGTGGCCTTGTTGACTCCCCAGAAACGCACGTTCAGCTTTGTTCCTGCCGTGAGGCGGACAACGTCATTTATCAGTTGTCCCGACTCGTGGGAGGTTCGCGCGTTTCCGCCCTGGGAGATAAGGATGGGCGTAGCCCCAGAACCACCGTTGCCGTAGATGCCTATTTGGTAGATGTACTGCACGCCGGCCAGAGGCTGCGCGTCGTGTCGTCCGTTACCGATTACGGATACGAGATACACGCCGTCCCAAGGGATATTGATGGCCGTGTTCGCCGCCCAGCCAGGGGCAGCGGTGTCTGCCTCGAACAGTCCCTTGGCCGTGGAGTTCCGGTAGATGCCGCCCCAGGCCACCGCGTTTCCGGTTTCCTTTTCGCCCGGCCAGTTGAACTTGACCCGCCGACCGGTGACCCGTGCCCGGTTCTCCAGGGCGTTGAACTGGTCATACGTCTGTTCATTCAGATCGGTCTCGCTGATGAACTTGAAGTCCGTCCACTTCTGCATGGGCATAGGCTGGCCAGGAGTTGCGGCGTGCCAGCCGTCGGGACTCGGGGAGACCATGAACCCGTAGAAGCCGGTATCGACCTCGCCTTCAGGGATAACCCAACCTCCGGAAGCGCCACCGTCTAGGTACGTCTGGGCTGTGAGCATGGTGCCCGCAGTGAAGTACTCAGTGCAGGCAACGGCCGTAGTGTGGTACTCCTTCGCCCTGATGTGCTGCTGAATGATTCCGCCGAGGTTTCCGCTCGCACCATTCCCAGTGGCCCCGTCAGCGTTGATGTAGACGTTGACGTTGTTTCCGGTGTCCCGGCTGTTGTCGGCGTAGAAGGTTGCTTGGAAGTGGACGTGGTACACACCGTCCTCGGGGACGATGAATGACTTCCCGTTGTTGGCAAAGCCGTTTTGCTTAACCCTCGCAGCAGGCCACGTCAGGTCAGCAACCTTCCCCTTGTAGAGGGCGAATCCCCGGATGGGGAAGGTAGTGTTCTGAGTGACGCCACGCGCCGAGAAATAGGGGACCCTTCCGTAATATCTCTGCGGGGTGGTGATGCGGTCCTCCATCAATTTCGGAGTAACCACCTCTCGCTTCCCCCATTTAGCTAGGTTTGGCTTCGGCATCTCTTCACCTCATTGCAGATAGGTAGTCTGGCCTAGGACTGAGGCCGTCTGGTCACCGAGAATCCAGACTGGCTGCTTATCTGCATTGCCGGGAATCTTGATGGTGATGATTGCTGCGGCCGGCACGGTGGTGTCGAACAGGATCTTGTCGAAGTTCTCGCTTCCCGTGCCGGGCATGTCGCCCGAGTGGAGAAGGAGTTGGAATTCACCGAACGAACCACTGATCGGCTTCCGCGGAGTGACGCCGACAGGGAACTTGACGTTCGTGAGCTTGGCTGCTGCGGTCAGTGCGAGGAACAAGGTTGTATTTCCAGCAGGGGAGTTCAGTGGAACGTCGGAGACGTTCGCGTATTCCTTGATCTCGTAGAACGGTGTGATCGGAATGTCCCGGGTCTCAGCTCCGCGGTAGACGTAATTCGCTACCGTCGCCCCTCCACCATTAGGCACTCGCCAGCGGACAGAGTCACCGCCCCGCAGATTCCAAGTGCCGTCATAGCGCCACATAACGCAGGAGATCCACGTACCGTTCGCAAGCTGCCTGGTAGCGGTTAGATTCCCGAAGGGGTCGAGGAGTTCCGGCTTCTCGTCTCGGGCAGCACACACCGAAACTACGAAGTCTCCCAGACGCATGTTTTGGGGCAGTTTGAAAGTCCGGTACTCGCCATCCCGGATGCCGCCGTTGCTGTCTACCCACATCGGGTAATAGGCCGGGTCCGGGTACTTGGACATCCACTCGACGCCATCCCAGATGAGAGCCTTCGAGCCTCCGACCCATTTGGTTCCGTCCCACCTTTTCCTATCGCCCTCGCGCCACTGAGTACCGTCCCAGCGATACATGCGGTTGTACGTGGAGTTAGTTGCCATAGTTGATCCAGACGTCACCAACCCGAGGAGTGACGCCCGCGTTTCTCGGGTCGTCGGTGCCGGAGAATACGCGGGCCGTTCCGATGTTGTTGGCGTAGACGTTGCCCTTGACGACCGCGTCGCCCTTGGTGGTGATGCGGCCATTCTTCTGAACGACGAACACTTCTCCGGCGCCGTCAGCAGTGTCATCGGTTACGAGAATCAGATACCCGTCGGCCGGGGCACCCTTGGAGCCGACCACGAGAGGTGTTTGGGAGGGGGCGGAGGAGTCGATCAGTACGCATCCGTCGTTGCGGATGCGGGTGCTCTGTCGGGGTCCCTGCTTCACCTGGAGGACGTTGCCGGTGGAGTCTTGCGGTTCGACCTGTGCCGTCACCCAGGTCCGGCCGTTGGTCAGGTTGACCTCGGCCCCGGAGAAGGGAACGTACTCGCGGAGCTTGATATCCGTGTACTGCTTGGCCCCGTGAGGGTCGTAGGAGATCGTGTGTGACTGGAGCCGCTTGCCCACGTCGTTCGGGGTGAGCATCACTCGGCCGGCGTTGAAGTCCACCCAGAGCTGTTCGACGCCATCAGGGCCCTGGAACTGCGGGATCATTCCTCGGGAGTCCGTGAGGAGCCCGTCCTTCATCTCGTTACCCGCAAGGTCGAGAAGGTCCTTCACCTCGTCTGGGGATTCCTCGGTGAGGTAGACGCGTCCCTTGAGGCTGACCAGGCGTCCACCGGATTCGTTCTCTGCCGCGTCCGCGGCCGTGCCACCAAAAATGTTGCGTGCCATGGGTGCTCCTGATTACTTGAGGCCCTGCGTCTCATAGACACCGGAGAAGAGGATGTACGACTTCCGAGGGAACACGCGCAGGTAGTCAAGGCCCTCGTGGAGGTACTTCGGGTTCTGGTAAAGCATTCGGACGTAGTCGCCGCCGTGCCCGCCCCAGGTGTAACCACGGAGGTCCACGAAGTTCGGCATCCCTGCGTCATAACCGCCGTTCACCAACACGCCGGAAAACACCTGGCCGTTGGAGCCGTTGAGCTTGGCGTCAGGGGGCAGAGTGAACGAGATGCAGTTGTCCGCCTTGTCGTTCCAGTAGTCCGTGCTCGTGGGGTTGTTGACGTCGATGGAGTACCAGACGAGGTTGGGGGCGATTCGCCGGTACCGGCCTCGGGCCACCAGGCCGGACGGATTGGCGACACGCGTATACCGGATCTGGGGCGTATAGGTCTTGGTGGCACCGAGGTCCCGAGTGATGGTGAAGCCGTCCGCTCCGTTGAATGCTTCGTACTGCCCCTGCGGGGACAGGCAGCGGATGAAGGAGCCCTCGGCCTGGTGAGGAGCCACGGCCTGAGCAGGAGCCACCGAGGAGATGTCGTCCGGGGCCTTGTACGGGTGCACGGGTTCGATCACGGGCTTGCCCTGGTTCTTGGGGACCCGAACCACGTACAACGGCAGCTCCCACCGGCCGCCCGGCTGCTTGGAAGGCTTGGGGACCTGCGGGTTGGAGGTAGCGGCTCCCTGAGATACCGCGACCCGCACGTACCCCTTCGCGAGATCGGCCTGAACGACCAGCAGGTCAAGCCGGTCGTACTTCGCGTTCAGGTTGTGTTCCACGCGGACAGTCGCAGGAGCGTCAAGCTTGTAGAAGATTCCCCCTACGAATGCTTCGCCCTTCTGCACCTTGATGGTGTTCGCGTCGTATACCGAGGCGTAGAAGGGGAGGGTTTCGGAAACCATGTTTCCGGAAGTGAGGGTGTGGGCAATGCGGTCTTCACTCCACATCGTTGCCATGTTCTGCCAGTCATTCTGATTGACGGATTGCCGGCCGCCGCCGTCTTCCGGCTTGTCAGAGATGTTGGTGTCCTTGTCGAACGGGTAACTGATCTCAGCCATTACATCCTCGATTCCAGCTTGCGCAGCTTCTCGCGCATCTCAAAAACCTGCTTGTAGAGGTTCAATGGCTCACCAGTTCCCTGATCGCCAATTTTCGGTGTGACCGCGTTGACGCTTCCTGCGTCATCCACGGTGATAGTGACTTCCCTGACGGAATCGGTGATGGTCTGTCCATCGGCTTCCACCGAGACCACGTCGCCCACGTAGTAATCACGACCGAACATGCACTGGGGGGTATCGATCGGATACACCTGGAAGTGCCCGTTCTTCTCGCCCTCCTTGAGGGCTGCCTTGGCGGCATCCTGAACGGTCTTCACGTAGTGCTCGACGGCGGTCGGCTTGGCCGCGTTGATCGCTGCCTTGACGGCGCTCTGGGCCGTGACGAGCGAGGTTTTCGCCTTCGCCAGGCGGGAGGCTGCGGCCGTCTTTTCCGCCTCAGTCTTGGCGTCGGCCACTGCCTTCTCTGCTGCGGTCACCTCGGCCTCGGCACCCCCGAGCGCTGCCCGCTTCGTGGTGAGGTCGGACGTCCACTCCTTGCCTTCAGGGTCGAGGCCGATGTCCTCGAAGCCAGAAGAAGAGTCGGTCTTGGTGACCAGCTCGGGTTTGCCCTTCACGGTGTGGAGGGGGATGTCCCTTCGGTCGATGAACTGCTCGACCACGGTGGACCACTGCTGCTCGCCCTCGGTGTCGATGTCCTGGTAGATGTACCGCTCGCTGCCTTCGCCCTGACAGGCGACGATGGCGCGGGTGACCGTGGGGGCCTTCAACTGCCACGTGTACTGCTTGATGTTCCCCAGCTCGGGGCTGAAGCGGATCGTCGTCCCGAGGTCCCTGCACGCAAAGAAGGTCATGTCGATCTTCTGCGTGGTGGGGTTGTAGAGGAAGCGGTATCCGAACTTCTTGTCCTTCAGCCACTCGGTGAAGGTGGTGCCAAGGTTGTCGTACCGGAGTGTGTCTGTGACCTTGTCGCCAACCTTCGGGTTGGGCCCGACGTTCACGCCGGGGAGTCGGCGGTCATCAAGGGCCCTGGCGCCAAAGGCCATGTCGCAGTCGACCCAGAGGGCCTGGCCGACCTCTTCGCCTGCCGTCCTGCGGTCCTTCCCTTCCCACTGCTTCTCGATGGGGAGGACGCGCATGATGTCTGTGCCCTGCCCGGTGGTGCCGGGGAAGGCGAGGTAGTTGAAGGGGATGGCGTTGTCACACTTGCCGCCTACGAAGACGGAGCCGGCCCCGGTGTGCTGCTCGACCGTCCAGTACTTCTCGAAGGCTTCGATCGGCCCACTGAAGATGGGGTTCGGAACCCCGTCCTGATAGATGACGATCCCGCGGCCCTGCTTGAGGAGCCGTTCGTGTGGGGTGCCGACCTTGACGAGCAACTGCCATGCGCCGGGCTGGTTGAACTTGATCGTGAAGTCCAGCTTGATCCACGTGTCGATCTCTCCCAGGATCGGCATGGTGCCGTCCTTGCCAGGGGAGTCCCTGACGAATATTCGATAACCCATCAGGCCCCCTAATAGCTCTCGTACCGTGGCGAGAGCGACAAGCGGAGAGCCGCACTGGATGCACCCGGATTCATAACAACATTGATCTTTGATTCACCGGCAGGCAGCTCGAACATGGCCGGGTTCGGATCGAGTCTTGGCCACAGGTTCTCCCCGTCGCTGCGAGTCACGGTTTTGAACCCTGGCCGGGTATCGACCGTTAGCGTTTCGCCTGAAGCGATGAGGTCCGAGTTCGCGGATTTCGGATTGATGCCGAACTCTCGCCCGTCAGCACTGGAGATCGTGAACGACCTGACAGGGCCCTTGATCTCCCACACCGGCCAAGCCTCTACGTCACCAGGGTTGAAGATCGTGACACCCTGAGAAGAGATCGTCCCCTGGCTAATGTCGAGGGGAAGGAATGCCTTTCCGGGACTCTTCAGGAAGACCTTCCCGGCCCCTGTCTTCCATTCGGCAATGATGTCTCGGTCCCCGTAGAACCACGGATCGAAGGCCGTGAGCTGGATTCCGTATCGGGCCCACGTGAAGCCCGCGTTGTCTGCGCCTTCGTTGCCCTCCATGCCGCCCTTGTAGTAGGCGGTGATGTACCGGGAGGACGCGTCGCCCTCGGTGAACCGAAGGACGCAGTGACCGTTCTTGGGGTTCAGAGTGCGGGACAGCTTCCGCTTCAAGTCGATGATGGTCCTGCGGTCGATGCCGTACAGGTAGAGCGGTAGCAGGATCTCCCGCTCCGCGGCCCTCGTGGAGCGGAACCAGCCGCCGTCGAGGTTGGGGGACGTGTCCGAGTGGAGGTCCATGGGGGGCATGTCGAGCCCCGTGGCCCCGTCCTGAAGGAAGATGGCCGGCCAGGCCCGGCCGGAGAAGTCAGTGAGGGGTATCTCTGCGCCGGTTCCACCGTGCCCCTGGATGGTTACCTTCGTGTGCCCCCACCGGTCCGGAGCAGGAGGGGTGCCCGCAATCGGGGCGTTGTCTTCCCAACTGGGGGGCCTATAAGCCGGAATCGGCATCGTGCACCTCGTTATTTCCGGGCAACACAAAGGGCCCCAGCCGAAGCCGGGGCCCTCGATGTCACCTGTTACATGCCGTACATGGTTTCCACGTACTTCAGCGCGCGGATCGTCGCCTGAGTGGTGTCCTCAGACTTCGCCTCGTGGATGTGGATCTCGTACCGGTTCCCGAGGAGATCACGGGTTTCCCCGTTGTTGTAGACCCGCTCACCGCCACGGAAATTGATCAACTCGGGCCCCTTCTCACCTACGAGGGCGAGACCAGGAGACGCGTAGTTGGTTCCCGTCCAGTAGCCCTTTGCTGGCTTACTGGGGTCGGCCTGCTGGACATTCGAGATGTCCTTGTACCGGGACTTGATGTAGTTGATCGCAGCCGCGATGTTCGCTACCGGATCAAAGATGTCCCACGACGTGCCTGACTGGTGATACGCCTTGAACGTCGAAGGGACTACCTGCATCAAGCCCCTGGAGCCGTTGCCGGCCTTGGCATTCGAATCCCAGTTGTTGACGGCCTTCGCGTTGCCTCCGGACTCGCGGCGAATGATCGTCGCGATGCCGTCGGCCCACTTGGAACCGCTTACTCCCGTGAGGTTCATGGCCTTCGCGATGGACTGAGCGATATCGCTATCAACTCCGCCACCGAGCGTCCCCGAGAACTTCGGGATGCTGCCCGGCCAAGCCTTCAGAACGGGTCCGTCGGCTGAGGCTTCTCCACCGGTCGGCCGGAGAGCCGCCGTAGCGTTTCGCCAGTAACCTCGGGCTCGCTTCAGCGAGTTGGATTCGTTGCCGCCAACGGTGTCGTCGGCACCGGTCTTGATGTTGATGTGCCCGTTTCCGCGATAGGTCAGCAGGTCGCCGGGCTGTGACTGCGCAACGGGCACATGGCGCATCGCCGCGTTCCACGTTGCGACGGCTGGCCACCGGTTGCCCGGTGCACCCTTCGGGGAGTTGCCGTAGGACGAGTTGGCCCCGGCCTTGTCCACGACGTACGAGACGAAGTCGGCGCACCAGGACTCACCGTTGCCCAAGTTGTACTTGGCACCGCCGACCATCGGGGCCTCGTTGCGGAACTCGTCCAGGGCCACCTTTACGACCTGGCCGCCGCCCGAGGTGTGGTCGTCAACCCACTTGGTCCACTTCTCGGCCCACGGCTGTCCCTTCTCGAACCCCTTTGTGTTGAGGTCTCCGGAGACACCGAAGGAGCTGGAAACCGTGTCGAGCACCGGCTTGATGACGGACTTCCAACCCGCCTTGAAAGCAGCGGTATAGCCCTCGTAGTCGTCGTCCTTGTGCTTGGTGACCCAGTCCCCGCCGCTCTGGCCGGACCAGCCCTTCTGGCCGACGACGCCGCCGTTGGCGTAAACGTTGCCGCCCTTGCGGGCCTGGTCGTTCCAGCGCAGGATCGTTTCTTCACCGAGGGCTCGAACGACCTCGGGCCGAAGGATGCCTTCGCCCTTCGAGAGCATCGCGGGGACGGTATCGACGCCGGGCTGATAGCCCGGCACGACGCCGCCAGTCGCGAAGTTGACCGTGTCCAGCGGGGCCTTGGTGCCCGCCAGCTTGGCCATCGAGGACATCATCGAGACGGCACCCTTGTTGTAGGGGCCGTTCACCGTGCTCCTGGTCGAGGAGTCCACGTAGGACATGGCCGACTGCCACACTTCCTTGATCCGGCCGGAAGCCGTCTCGAAGAGGCGCTTGGTCGTGTCCACGTTCGTGCGGAGCCGAGCCAGGGAGCCATCGACATTCGTCACCGACGACGACACCTGCGATTGCACGTTGGTCCACACGGTCTTGCTCGTGGCCTGGAATGTCCGCTCGCTCTGAGACAGCGGGCCTTCCAGATGTGCAATCCAGCGCTGCTGGGCGGGTTTGATCTGCGCGTCAACCGACGTGCGGACCACCGTTGAAATGGCCGCCCACTGCTTATCGTTGAGGGCCCGGTACTGGCGTACCGATGTGCTCAAGGCCGACCAGGAGGCGGTTGCCGTCCGTTGGTGTGCCTGTACCGCCGCAGTCATCGCCGACCAGGAGGTCATCGCAGCTGTCTCGTGGTTCCGGACAGCAGCGGTGGATGCGGCCCACGCAGCCGCTCCCGCGACTTGGTGGCCCTGCTCCGCGGCCGTCAGGGCAGCGAGAGCCGCCACGATCTTCGCCACGGCTTCCTCGTACGCTTTCGCGTCGGGGAGGGGCACCGCGGCCTGGTCCTGATTCTGTGCAGGGTCCTGACGCTTGGTGCTGCCGAGAGTGCCGGCCTTCGCCCCAGCGTTGAGCTGCTTGATGGTCGAGTGGCCGAGGCGACGTACGGCCTCCGGGCGGAGTACTGCTTCACCCGGCGACAGCACCGCACGAACCCTGTCGTTACCCGGCGAGTAGCCAGGAACGATCCCACCGTCAGCGAAGGCGAAGAGGCCCTTGGTATTGGGCATCAAGTCCTTCACGCGGACAATGAAATTGTCGAAGACTTCCTCGGCATACTCGGACGGATTGGACCAAATCTCCTGTAGGAGACGGACCATTTCCTTCACTTGATCGACCATGCCTTGGAACATCGCCTTCACGGACGAAAGCGCGTCATCGAAGAACCCGAGAGGATCGGTGATCGCATCCTTCAAAGCGCCGAGGATTTCAGCGCCGGAATCCCAGACGTTCGAGACCATATCCTTCAAGATCGTCGGGATGGCCTTTACCATGTCGGTCATGAACTGGCCGCCCCGCTGAAGGATATTCCCGTCGCCCTTCCAGATGTCATCCCAGAAAAGCTGTCCGGCAGTCGGTGCGATACCGCCCGCAGCGATACCGATCAGGTTTCCGATACCGGTTGGAGCCTTCGTCAGAAACGAGGGAACACGATTGAGGACGAAGTCCTTCATGTTCATAAACCGGTTATTCACCAAACGACCGGCACCATCGCCACCAGCTTGTGCACCCCAGTGGCGCACGTTAGTGCCGGTATTTCCGCCGATGGCCTGACCGGCGCCCGCCATATCGATGCCACCAGTGAAAGCCCCGATTCCGGGACCAATATTGATGATGTCGTAAAGCTCTTCGAGAATGGACATCGGCCACTTGCCCGACTTACCACTCCCCTTGCCGGCCGTCCCCTTCGCGTGCTTGGTAAGACGGCCACGAGCCGCAGCAGCATTCCAGGTATTGATCGTGTCGGCGCCCAGGTGATGAGCCACTTCGGGACGAAGAATTGCTTCACCTGGTGACAGCATGGCCGGTACGTTGTCCACGCCCGGCGCGTAGCCGGGGATGACACCACCGAGGGCCTTCTTCGTCGTCTTGCGGTGCTTGCCGTCACCGGCACCACCAAAGCCCGTCAGGCTGTTGACCTCACCGAGCTTGCCCTTCAGACCACCGGCCTTGCCGTCAGCCTTTTCGAGCGCGCTGCTCAGAGTGCGAACCTTCTGGGTCACAGAGCCGAGAGCACGGCCGTTGATGTCTTTGATCTTGTTGTTCAGGCCCGTGGCCGCAGTGTTCGAGCCCTTGATGGCCGGGGTCAGGTTGGAGGAGAACTTGTCCCGCAGACTCGACAGAGAACGGCCGTTGAGATCCTTCACCGCGTTGGCCACAGCGGTCACGGCGCGCTTGGCGGAGTCGGCCTTGTCCTTGAGGTACTGGACCTGCTGACGAACTGTCCCCGTCGAGCCCTGGTTGAGCTGGTTCACGGCCTGGCGGCCCTCGTTGATACCGCGCTTGGTCGTATCGGCCCTGTTCTTCAGCTCCGTGAACTGGCCCTCGACCGAACCGAGCTTGCCGTCATTGAGCTGGTTCACAGCCTGACGGGCTTCCTTGGTCTGCCGCCCGGCCGTGTCCGCCTTGTCTCTCAGCTCAGTGAACTGCCCCCCAACGAGACCAAGCTTGGCGTCATTGAGGTCACGGAGAGACGTACGGACTTCCTTGAGCTTGGCCTCTGCCGAGTTAGCTGCCTCACCCACGGCACGGAGAGCTGCAACCAGCTCGCCCGTGCTGCCCTGGTTCAGCTCACGCACTGAAAGACGTGCCTGGTCGATCTCGTGATCCGCAGCACTGGCCCGGCCCCGCACGGAGGCGCCGCCCTCGCCACCCAGCTCGTTCGCAACCTGGTTCAGCTGCTCACGGTTCAGGTTGTGGATGCGGTTCTGGAGAGCCTGGATCTGTCGATCCAGTTCCTTTACCGCCGCCTCGGCCTCACCCGTCTGAACGTTCAGCCGAGTCGAGCGGGAGTCCTGTCCACGAAGGCTGTCCACGCCACGGCGAGCCGCAGAGCGATCGTCGCCATCGTGGTAGTTGGCCCTGCGGGCGCGGTACTCCTCACGGAAGTTGCCCCGGCCGGCACCGAGACCGCCCAGGACCTGATTGCCGGTGCGGTATGCGCCGCGGACTCCCTTGGCGAGCCCTCCTGACAGCTTGAGCAGGGGACTGAACGCCTTGCCCACCTTGCCCAGAACCTTGGTGGCCAGGCCGACGGCGATAGCCAGCGGGCCAAGAACAGCGGCAACCTTGACGGCCTTGACGACCAGATCCCGCAGGGCGGGATGGTCATTGAGGTACCCCTGTACCGTCTCGAACCCGCTGATCAGCAGGTTGACTGCCTTGATCAGGTTTCCGGAGAGGCTTCCCGTCAGCTTCTGAAAGTCGGGGTCCTCAACCAAGTCACCGAGCCGGTTTGCCAGATCGTGAACATTCTTACCCAGCGCCGTCCATTCGAACTTGCCGGTCTCCTCGTTGAACCCGCCAAAGAGCTTGCCCAAGTTGAGCTGCATCTGTTCCTTGACGGACGTGAAATGACCGCCGATAGAACCAGTGCCGAGGGTTTCTGCAGAGCCCTTTACGCCCGGAGCTGTCTGGTACGCCTTGATGAACTTGTCGAAGAACTCCTTGGAGTTCACGCCGCCCTTGGGGTCCTGTACCTCCTTGAGGAAGTCAGGGCCGCCCTTGTACCCGGCAATCTTGCCGAGTTCGTTCATCGGGATACCGGTACCGCGGACGAACTGACGAAGGTACCGAGTGGACAACTTGCCCTGGTCCATCATCATGTCGGCGGCCATCATGCCGCCCTTGACCTTCTCCGGACTGGTCACACCGAAGGACGCTGCATAATCCGCAATGCCCTTGATCAGCAGCTCAGACTTCTTCAGGGAGTTGGAAGTCGAGTTGCCATACGACTCAAAGTTTCGAGCAACCTGAGAGAACTTGTCCGTCATGTCCTCAAGCGAGAACGGCGTGTTGACGGCGAAGTCCTGGATGGACTGGATGCCCTTCGAGACTTCCTTCTGGTTGAAGCCGGCCCGGTTCAATCCCTCGGACGAATAGAACTGCATGTCCGCACTGGTTGCGCCGATCTTCGTCACGTAACCCGCGGCGGCCATCAACGGCATCACGAGGTTCTGAGTGATCGACCTGCCAACCTGTTCAAGGTTCTGGCCGAAGGTCTCCGTGCCCTGGGACAACGCCTTCCACTGACCCCCGGCATTGGCCAGGATCGACGTGTGGTCGCGGTTGAAGCGATTAATCTGCGCGCGGTTCTGCCGGATCGTGTCCGCGTACGCGGAGCGTTGCTCCTGGAGGGCACGTATCTCGCTCCGCCAGCCCTCGACCCGCACGGCGTTGTTTGCCCGGTCCAAGGCAGCCTGTCGGCGGCGCTCGGCCGCTGCCAGGCGCTCGACCTCCCGGAGCTGCTGCTGTGCCAGGCGTTCAGCCGCAAGTTCCTTCTGCCGCTCCAAAGCTGCTGCCCGCTGGATCTGGCGGACCTCACGCAGCTCGGCCGCCTCTACCCTGCGGATGGCGGCGACTTCGCGCCGCTCCTGGGCCTTCGCCTCACGGCGCTCTCGCTCCTGGGCCCGCTCCTCGTCCCGGAGCCGCTTGTTCTCCGCCCGCAGCTCGGCATTGGTCTGACGCTGGACCTGACGGACCTCGCGGAGGTTGGCAACTTCCTCACGCTTGATGGCAGCGTTCGCTCGACGCTCCTCGGCCTTGGCCTCGTTGTGGGCCTTGACCTTGTCGCGCTGGGCCTTGTCGTACTGCCTGACGTCGTCGCGGTACGAGCGCAACATCTCCTGAGCACGGGCTCTGTTCGCCCTGTCCTGCTCCCGCGCAAGGCGGGCCCGCTCGGCAACGGCCTGCTTGTCGGACTTCACTACCTCCGCGATGGCCTTGCGCGTGACCTTGGAGGTGCCCTCCTCAAGCTGCTCACGCTGCTTGGCCAGATTCCGGAAGGTTCGGAATCGCTTACCGGCCTCCTCGCCATGGAAGCGAGTCAGTGAACGCTCCACCTGGCGGAGCTTGTTGGACGTGTCGAGCGCCGACTTCTCCGTCTGCTTGCCGGCCTGCTGTGCTGCCTTCGTGCCAGCTGTAGCAATCTGACTCATGCTGCGAGTCAGTTCATTCCTGAACTTGGTCAGTCCAGCCTTGGAAAGCTCGGGATAGATGTCAATGTATCCAGAACCAACCTTGACTGGCGCCCTCCCTCGTGTAGCCATGCGGCCTCCTACAGTTTGCCGAAGTTGGTGAAGAAGTCAGCCACCTCGTCACCGGAGGCAAGAGCTACAGAAGGCGTCGGCTCCTCAGCGACCTGACCCGGTCGGGGAAGTGGCTTCGGAGGTTCAAGGTCATCATCCGCTTCGGAATTGGCCTTGATGAAGAGATAGTTCGACAGCTCAAGACCGTCGGAGATCCGAGCAAGGATGTGGTTCGTTTCGTTCCAAGAAGTGGATTCGTCAAGGTCAATCAGAAGGGCTGACTCCCCGGGCTTCTTGAACAGGGCCTGAATCAGCACATGAACCCGACGCAACGAGAGCCGCCCGCACCACAGGTCAAGCAGGTCAACCCGGAAGTGAGACAGAAGGTCTGCCTCCAGCGGGTCACTGTGGTCCTGAAGGATGCGAGCGGTCGTGATTAGTTTCCCGAGTCACCGAAGCCGGCTGCTTCAGAAACCAGGTCAAGGAACGTGTTGAACTCACCAATGGTGTTGCCGAGTTCGCGGTACGTGGCCCACTGCTCCTTACCCACGATGGCGCGGGCAATCGCACGCTCGCTGCCACCCTCCTCGATGACGTCCAGAACCTCGTCGGGGAGGTCGAGGGGGGCCGGGATGGAGAACGTAACGTCCCTGAATTCGAACGTCGTCGGGGTGTCCTTCGCCTCCGCGGCCTTCGCGGTGGCGGTGGTGGTCTTCTTCGCAGCAGTCATGTCGTGCTCCAGGAACAAGGGGGTGGGGTAGATGAGTGGGCGGGGATTTCTTTCTCCCCGCCACGGGGGTACATGGAGTTAGGAATCGCCTACGGGCGGCGTGACCAGCGTGCGAGTGGACACTTCGACCCCCGGAGAGTCCTGGAAGCCAGAACCCTTCGCTACGAGGGAGAACACGTAGTCCGTGTCGGCGGAAAGACCCTGGATCACAGCCGAGGGCTTCCGTCGAGTGGTCTTCTCAGTGCCGTAGCTGATCTCGTACTCGTCAGCCCCGGTAACGGCCGACCAGTCCAGGGAGACCGAGGTCTCCGAAGGAGTGGCCTTGAGGCCGGCCGGGGCTTTTAGAAACCCGGCTTCGCCTTTACCGTCAGGGTGTCGCGGGCCGTAACCGGCTCCGCGGTGCCGTACTTGATGCTCACCTGGTACGTGTCCGGGAGAGTCGCGGCATCCACGGTGACAGGGACCTGGAAGGAACCATCCTGGCCAGCCTGTACGGCCTGGCTCGTGAACTTCTCCTCGGCCTTGTCGAGCTTGACCGTCACGGTCTCGCCCTTGGGGAAGCCGACGCCGACCACGTTGAAGTGGCCCCCCTGCTCGACCGTGGACGGCGAGAGCGTCACAGCCATCGGAATCACCTTGGGTGCGTCCTTGACCGTGTCGTCGGTGAGGACGTAGCCCAGCGAACCGGAGTTGTCGAGCGCGTCAATCGTGAGTTCGAACTTGCCGTTCTCGGCCCGCTGGAGCTGGATAGCTCCACGGTCGGAGATCATCGCTCGACCAATGACACACCGGTACCGAACGGGGCTGCCGTCAACGCTCTGGGACCAGTCAACGATGATGGCGATCTCTTCGAGGTCCGGGGTGGACTTCAGATCCAGACGCCACACACCATCGAGAACGGAGCCGTCAGCGTCGGTAGCCTGCACCCACTTGGCACCGAAGAAGAGCTGAGTCGTCAGCTCGTTGGTTTCCATGAGAGTCGCCTTGATCTGGAACGAGGCGGACTTCACGTTGTAGAGCACAGGTACGGCGCTCTGCCAAACGTTGACCGGATCGGTTTCGATGCTCGGAGTGATCGTGACTCCGCCTTCGTCCACGTAGCCAAGCGGGCTGAACTCGGAGTTCGAAGCGACAGGGTCACAAGTCCGGGGAAGCTCCTTCACTGACTTGGCGTCAGCGACGTAAATCTCGCCCTGCGGGGCGAAGCGAATCTTGCGAGCATTGCCGGAGTTACCGGCGCCGGTGTTGGGGTCAGCCATACGGGCCTCCTGTTTATGGGCATGAAAAAACCCCCGTGACGGGGGTTGGTAAGCAAGACGCGCGAAGGCTCACACTCCAACTTGGGGAGCAAAAAAAGGGAGGAGCCTAAGCCGCGGTGAGGAAGAGGGTGACCTCTCCCTGGTACGTGTGCTCGCGGGAGGTCGTATCGGGGAAGTACCGGGGCGAGATGCCCTCGGTCACATCGAGGACCAGAGCGCTATCGACCTGCCGGCCCGGAAGGGCCTCAAGCAGAAACTCACGGATCACGTACGCCAGCTCGGCCGCCTCCTGGCGGTCCGATGCGTACACCTGGTACGTGATGTCAGCCCTGTCCAAGCAACCTCGGATGCTTCGAAATCCGCCCGCGTGCTCGATGTAGATAGTCGTCTGACTCGGCTCGCGGCCGACAAGATCCCCTGTTACCAGGTCAGTTAGTTCTTTCTGGGCCTTGAGGAAGCGGAAGACGACGGAGACCGGATCGATCCTCACTGCTCACGCTCCTTCATCAGGGCGTTCTTCAGCGTGTGTCGTCCGGGGTGCCTGGTGCCTCCCTTGTCCCGCCACCCGTACTCGATCAGGAGAGGGTGGCGGTCGGCCTGAACGAATGCATGAACTATCCCTTCGACCTCCCCGGCAGTGACCGAGATCGAGCGGGCGTACATGTTCCAGGAACCTCGCCCGTTCTTGGGAGCGTCCTGGCGCGCGGTCGCAGCGACCTTGGAGGCCACCTGGGAGAGCAGCTTGGCTGTCTCGGCGGACGACATCACGCGCTTCATGGCCCCCTCGTCGAGGGTGAGCCGTGCTCGTGCTCGCATCAGTGCTCCACCCTCCATGCTCGGATGCGGATATGGCGAAGCGAACCGTGATTCCACTCCATGGGATCGCCGTCCACCTCGAACCACATGCCGCCGAAAAGAACGCGATCCGCGGAATCCACATCTGCTTCGTGCGGAAGGTAGATCAGGATGCGTTCCTGGGCTGTCTCCCGCTCGGGGGAACGGACCTCGAAAGCTCGGTCAGGCTGAGCATTTGCCAAGCCTTCAAACACGAGCTTCTTGTTCACCCAGTCGCGCTTTCGCGTGTACGCAGAATCGATGATCTCTGCCCGCCACACTTGGACCAGATCAACGAAGAGGCTCTGCATCAAGGATGCTCACCTCGTTCCATCGCGGTTGCTCCACGAGGAGCGTGACGGAAGTGAGCTTCCTTCGATACCTCTTCAGCGAAGACCTGGCGGCGGGGGACAGGGACTGGGTAGTGGCAGACGAGCCGAACTCCACCTGGATGTCTCCGACCTTTTCAGAGACGATCCCAGGCTGTACCGCAAGCCACCGAATGACCTCGGCGCAAATCACGGCCTTGATGCCGGCCGTCTCCCGAAACCCGGAACCGCAGTAGTCCGCCACGAGGGCGGAGGCGTCCTCGATGAAAGCCTCCACCCTCGGCTTCTCTGCGTCCTCGATCTTGCGCCCGAGTCGGACTTCAACGTCCGAAACCGTGATACTCATGTCTCACACTCCAACTTCGGGCACAAAAAAAGAGGCTTGTTACTTCGAAGCGGTCTGCACTGCCACGGTGCGGTTCTTCTCCGCAGCAACCGCGTTGTGGTCCTGGATCGTCTTCTCGACACCAGTCGCAACAAGCAGCTGCTCGGGTCGGATGACCTTGGCGTCGTAGATCACGCGCGACTTGATCGCGTCCGTGAAGGACTTCTCCGGCTTGTACGCCTCCATCTGCGCAAACGGGATCACGAGCGACGTTGCGGAGGTCGAGCCCATGAACATGTCGATGTTCTTGAACTCGTCGTGACGGCGGCCCTTAACCAGCTTGCCGGCCTCGGCTCGGGCGGAGCCCAGAGTGTTCGAGACGCGGATCGGAATGCTCAGGATGGTGCCGATGACACCGGACGGCATGACCGAGCTGCCGAAGTGGGACGCGTCGATGAACTTCGGGTCGCGCAGAAGCAGCGACCGCAGGCGCGGCGAGATGAACAGGTACCGCGAGTCCGGAGCGTTCTTCAGGTCCAGGTTCTCAAGCATGGCAACCACGTAGTCGTAGACGCCGATGGACTCGGACTCCAGGGCATTCGGGGTGACCGTGTCGATCTTGCCGTGCAGGGCAGGCAGGGTGGACATGTCGCTGGGAGTCGTCTCGGCACCGTTCAGGTCCTTACCGGCGACGGCCGCGGTGAGGGTCTGAGCCAGCATCCTGTCGATGGAGACGGCGGCCTGGCGGCCACGCTGGCGAACCAGCTCCGACATGAGGTCGATGCCGCTCTTGGTCTGGAGCTGGTGCAGGGCGTCAATCTCGATGTGGAAGGACGACCCCTTGCCCACGGTCATCGGGATGTACTCAAGGGCCGCGTGGTCCTTGTCACCGATCTCGCCGTATGCCTTGATGAGGCCCCGGTCCTCAACCGTATCGATGAAGTGCGGGATGCGGATGCGGTCACCCTCGCGCCGGAACTCGCCCTCGTAATTGCGGTTGGTGATCTCGGCAGAACCAAGGATCAGGTTGTCCTCAAGGTCCTGGAGGAGCTGAGCAGTCCAAAGTTCCGGTACAAAGACGCCGTGACCCTTGAGGGTCGGGTCCTGCCCGGCAGGACCGCCAGTGAGAAGGCCCGAAGCGGTCTGCGTAGTGAAGTCGTTACCAGCCATATAGATTCCTTAGTGATCTGCGAGCCTCCCTTATGCCTCACACTCCAACTTGGAGGACAAAAAAAGGGGACCCGCTCTAGATTTCGCCTCGCATCAGGGAGTCGCACTTACCCGCCTTGCGGGCCTCGTTGATCTCCCTGGGAGACATGCGGGAAAGGTCCTCACGAGTGAGCTGGCCAGCAGCCGGGCTACCCTGACGACCGAGGCCGATGTTCTGTGCGTATGTCGGCTCAGAACTCGGTGTAGGAAGGGAAGATACGAACTCCTGGATGCGGGTAGAACTCGGGTTGCCGTCCTCATCGAGGAAGGAATCCAGATTCAGGAACTCGGCATCAGGAAGGGTTACGCCAGCCGCAGAGGAAGCGGCGCGAAGCTCGGCGTTAACGAGCCGAGTCCCGACCTCAGAAAGTGCCGCGTTCCGCGCTTCCACCTTGGCGGCCTCGATTGCCTTCTCGGTGTCAGACATCTGGGACTGCCGGAAGCCGTCAAGCTCCTGAGAGGCCGACTTAAAACGCTCCTCGTTCTTACGAGAGAGGGCCTTCCATTTGTCGATCTCAGCCTGAAGCATGGTCGCGTCCGGGGTCGCATCGTCGGCCGCCGGCTGCTGACTGGCCTCGGCAGTGTTCTTGTTCTCTTCCATCGAGATCATCCATTTCGGATCGTTGGTAGGCCCCCGTTCCGGGTGCCTGGGGAAACGTTTCTGCTACTTCTCGAAACGCTTTCGGTTCGCGTTGCCGGAGTTGCCCTGCGGAGGCTTCTCGGCATCCTTCTTGGCCTTCGCCTGGGTCATGGCTGACTTGTCGTCGGCACCCTGCTTGGCAAGCTCAAGCTCCTGCTTCTGCGCAGCCGTCTGGTACTTGTCGGCCCGTTCCATTTCGGTCTGGGCCTCCTCTTCGAGGAGTTGGTCGAAGCGAGCGATCTGAGACGGGGTGTACCCGGCGTCCTGCCAGAGCTGCTGCTTCGGAACGTTGAGCTGCTGGAGCTTCAAGAGGGCGTCAATGTGCTGGGCTTCAGTACGGTTCTCGGGATCACGCCAGATGACTTCTGCGGCTTCGTACTCCTCCTGGAGCTGGCCGCCGTTCTCGACCGCGATGGCGATCTTTATGACCCGCTCCCATGCCTCACCGAAGTGCAGCATTCGTTCCTTCACCTTGGAGACGAGCCCTGCTTCCGCAGAGGTGATCGCGTCGCCGCTGGGAGGCTGGCCGCCCTTCAGCATGTAATGGAAGGGGACCCTCGCGACGCTGGCCATGTGCATGGTCAGCATGTCCACGAGGTCCACGTAGTTGCTGAGATTCGCGGCCTCGAACTGCCCGAACGTGGCTGCCGGGTCCTCAGCTTGGAGAAGCTTGTCGACCGCGACCTTGAACGGCTCTATGGGGTTGCCGTTCTCGTCTTCCTGGATCTCCAATCCAGTGACGTAGCGCTGCGGCCAAGCCGCGTACTCCGATGCCACCAAGGAGTCAGCGACCGTCTTGTTGATCGCGTCCTGGAGAGGAATCACTGTGGCAAGGTCCGACATCGGCTCGCCCACCAGCCGAGCCCGGTTCTGGATGGGCACCACAGGGACGACACCGAGGGGGTTACGTCGTGCCGGCCCGTCGATGACGTAGCCGCCGATCTTCCAGTTCCCGACGTGAACCGAGTCAGCGAGCCACAACGTACAGAACTGTCGACCCCAGTCATCCACGTAGAACTTGGCCGCGGCCTCGATCTCGTGCCGCGAGCCCGGCCGGTACTGGACGACGACGTGTTCAGCAGACTCGACCGAGATGACGGCCTTGACCTTCTTGCCAGGTCCGGCATCCTTGTCCTGGGCGTTACTGCCTCCGACACGGGGGTCTGACAGCTCCTGGCCCCACACGATCGCGTAGGCCGCGCCCTGAATCATTGCGTCGAGATGGGCGGAGTTGGACTCGGAGTCCATACGGTTCCGCTGCCAAATCTCGCGAGCCAGCTCGTCTTCCGTCGGTTCCTTCGAGAGACGGAACCCGTCGATGAACATGCGCTCGTTGACCGAGTCGATGACCAGCCCGCAGAAGTTGTCATTCCAGCGTTCAAAGACATGAGCGAACTCGGTCCGAAACTTGGACTGGGCGAAAAGCATCTTCTGATGTTTTCCGTCGTAGTACTCACCGAAGCGTTTGTACCTTCCCGAACGGGAAGACAGCTTCGAGGAAAGGTAGTCCATCCACATCTGTGGCGATGACGGTGGCGACATCACACCGTCCAGACCAACGGACTTATCAAGAGCAGCAACCATCTAAGCCCCTTTCATGCGGGGCTCAGAAACCGACTACTCGCCTCCTTTTGATTTGGAGACGTCCATCCGCAATCGCGTCAGCGCGTGCTTCAAGTGCAAGTACGGCAGCCACCGCGATGTCAATTTTGCGTTTGGATCGAGGCGAGTCTTTTACGATCAGATCGCCTTGAGGAACTTCCTTCACCACGGCATTCATGACATGCCGTGTCAGCTCGGGGTCGCCTACGTGTGAGAGGTCTCCGACGAGCACCGCTGTACGGAACCGTTCGACGGCCTGAACCATTCGCGTCGGCTTGTTGGTCCAGAATTCGAATACGTAGTCGTCGCCCCATTCGACCGCCCAGCGGCCAATGTTTTCCTGCCACCACGGAGGATCGGCGTACATCCACTCCACGCGGTATGTATCGAAGGCGCGCTTCACTGCGGCCTCGACGCTCAATACATCGACTTCCCAGTCATCGCGAGCGTGCTCGGGACGCAGCCACTTGCCGAGAACGAAAAGCTTGGCATCGCGCAATCGAACGCCTACCAAAGCTGTCCCGTCGCCGCGGACACTCCCATCGAATCCGATCGCTATCTGCTCGCCGGCCTCGATGTCGTTGTTCGCTTCGCACGCATCCCATTCGGCCTTCGACATCCAACCGTCGCTGCTTTCCGCGATCTGATTGAAGAAGAATCGACAGTAGGTCGAATCAGGGGTTGTACGGTCGTAGAGGATCGTTTTCGTCAGACCCTCGATGTCCGCCCAATGAGCGTCCCCGTACGCTTCGATGAGCGCGGCTTTGACCTTCTCTTCGTCCCGGATATCCTCGACTTCGATCGCGCCTTCAAGGCAGTCGTAGAGCCAGAAGCCCTGCGCAACCATGTCCGACTCGAAGATGATCTGAGCTACGGAATCCTCACTAGGATTGAACGCATTGGTGGTGGTAACCCATCGCGAACCAGCCTTAGTTGTCTTCTCGATGTTGCGTTTCAAGGTCTGGTAGAAGTCCGGGCCTCCCGTGCTTCCCACCCAGTGATGTACCTCGTCCATCACGCAAAACGATGGCCGGTTACCTTCATTTGTTCGACCCGCAGTGGCCTTTGGGGAGATGCTTCCCGGCTTGCCAGACTTGAACTGGACCATGGACTTCGAAATCTCAAGTCCGTACTCTTTCTCGGCCGGAGACTCCGAGAGCATTCCGCGGATCATGTCGAGCGTCTGCTGTGTCTGATCAAGAGCGGTAGCGCCGAGCTGCACGACGGGTAGTGGCACCCGCTTGCCTACCGGCATTCCGGCCTCGTCCCAGTGGGAGAACCGGCATGGGCCGATGAACTCTACGATCGCCAACGCAGCCAAGAGCGGTGTCTTCCCCCACCCTTTCGCGCGGCGGAGTGTGCCCGCTGCGTACTTCCAAGTTCCGTCGGGGTTGATGGCGTAGAACCACAACACGAACTTGAGCTGTTCGGAGGTGAACTTCCAGGGCTCGCCAGCGCTATCCCCGTCAGGCTGAACGATGTACTTCTGGGCCCAACGAATGATCCCGTAACCGAGCGTTTCGTTCGGAGCCGGAACGCCCTTTGGGAGGTTGCCAGTCTGCACCAGCGTCACCCCCTAGGATCAGGGGAGAACGGTTCTCAACCCTCACTCAGAAGCTTGTAAAGCTCCGTATCAATGTCTGACTCAGAAGCGGTCTCAGGGGCCTTCCCGGCCTCCATCTGAGCCTGCTTGTCGAAGGACATTCGAAGTCGTGCCCTGTCCTCTGTGGTCGCGCCCCACTTACCAACTCGCTGCCGGATCTCACCGGCCAACTTGGTCTCGCCCTTATAGAAGGCGTCCACCAGCTTCACGGTGACCTCCAGCTCAGCCCAGTCGGTCTCCATCCAGTCCTCGGTCTGGGGCGCCGAAGCCCATGTCTTCCAGAACCGCTTGGCAGCTCCGGTCTCGATCCCGAGGGCCTTCGGCAGCTCCCTGCCGGCCCCGACCTTCCCGGACAGTGGCCTCTCGCCCAGGGCATGTGTGGTGTTGCGTCGCACAGCGTTCGGATTCGGGGCGGGCCCGCGTCGAGTCGCCATGCTCACCACCTCCGCATCACGGAGGCTTCGACCCCGTACAGCTCGCCCAGTTCTTCCAGTTCGGCCACAGCGGCTTGGTGCCACTGGCGCTTCACCGCAGCCTTGCTCGGCCGCAGTTGGCGCTTGAGTGCCTGCGCCTGGTCGTACTCGTCGGCCCAGGCGTCCCAGAGATCGGGGTCGTTCATCATCACTCCATGCATGAACTAACCGCCCTCAAGGGCGGCGGTCCTCGTAGTAGGTCTTGAGTGCGTGGCACTTACCGCAGAGCACCCAGAGGTTGTCGAGGTCCCAGGAGCCGCCCCGGCTTACCGGGACGATGTGATCGACTTGAAGGTTTTCTCTGGTTCCGCACTTCTGGCAGGTGAAGCGGTCCCGCGTCAGGACCTTGGCTCTACGCGAGGACCAGTCGCCGGGACGGGAACGGTTCCGTGCGGACTTCCTGTCCCACCCCTTACGGATGATCTTGTGTGATTCGCAGCGTCCGTTGATGACAGTCACGGAGGTACATCCGCTCACCAGGCATATCGATTTCGCCCTAGGCATATGTTCGCCTCCATGAAGTTGAATCCCGCCGTGAAGTCCTGTCCATCCCGGTTTCCGCGGTACGGATTGGATGTGTGTGATGCGCTGCTTCACGTACGGGAGAGTGAGTCGGCAGGGAATCGAACCCCGCTCTTCCCCCTTACACGGGGGAGTGCGCGCCTACACCGCGACTCCAACGAGGAGCTACCTCGCCTTCACCGGACATGGGGGATCAGCCCTGGCCGGTCGAGTGAAGGCCCCGGAGGTTTCTGGTCTGGCTCCGGGGCCGTTGCCCTCCTGGACCTCTACTGGATTGAATCAACAGGAGATCAACAGAAGGGAATCATTCCCATGACCTGATGAGAGGTCATGGAAGTAGTTTCAAACTCTTAGGTCACTCTTAGAACTAGAAGGTAGATCTAAGGGCTTTTTGTTCTTAACTCTTCACTCTATGCGTCGGTGAGAGATGGGCCTGATTCTCTCGGTCACACTCCAAAGTGTGACGGGCGGCACATCATGTTAGGGTTGGAGTGTGACATGCACCTCAAGTTGGGGCGCGATACAACCATGCACTGGGCTCGTGTGTCTGGCGCTGGTACCGTGTGATCAACAACTCCAGTTGGCTCACGAGAGAGGGAGACCGGTGGAAAAGCGCCTGCCAGACTTCAACACCCTGGTCCGTCTGTCCCAGCGAGGGCTGTCAGACGACGCGATTGGGAAGAGATACGGCACCACTGGCCAGGCGGTGAACAAGGCACTGGTCCTCGGTGAGTACCGCAGGACCACCACCGTCAAGCTCGTTAACGAGTTGATTCCCTGGGACGTGCTGACCACCAAGGGTGTCGCCCAGGCCGGAGAGACCAGCCATCACAACACCTATCCGTGCAAGCAGCTCCGCGCTTATCTGCGCACTCGCCTCGGGGACGAGACGATCACGGAGGCGAACCGTACGGACGCCATGCGGTTCGAGCGCCGTCTGAGGCGCGAGAACGTCGTCCTTGACTACGACCGGCAGAAGGGATTTTCCTATGTGTCACGTACTCCAGAGGACGGGAACCTTGTTCTCCGCTGGCCGGCTGGTGAGCCACTGCCGGAGAGTGAAGAACAGCTCCGTGCCCTCAACCTTGACTGATGAGTCAGACTCCCGAGGCACGTAAAGGCCCCCTGCGAAACGCAGGGGGCCATTTTTGTGTGCTCAGGCTGCGAAGGACGTGATGACTGTCCGTTCGCGTTCCGAGAAGCGCCGGGGCCGGTTGGCAGTTGAGTCATAGCCGACTAGCACCGAACGGGAAGAGACGTAGACGTCCGGACCGTCCTTGATCTCACAGCAGATCGTGAACGACACTCCCTTCACGTCCTCAACCCACGCCTCCACAGTGACTGGCTCGTCGCGGTAGACGAGTGGCCGAACAAACCTGAGCGTCTGTTCGTGGACCACGAAGTTCGAGGCGAGGCGTTCAGTCGGGTCGGCCGGTACGAGATCTGTGAACATCCGGAAGCGAGTGTCTTCCAAGTAGGTCGCGTAGACGGCGTTGTTCATATGGCCGTTGGCGTCCATGTCGGCCCACCTCAGTGGGCACGCGTGCGTGTAGCGGGGCACTACTGTCCTTCAGTCGTTCCGAGGATTTCAAAATTGTCCATGCCGTCTCCCCAGGTGAGGAACACGAGCCGCAGGCCCGGGAATTTGGCAGGCGTGCATACCTGACTGATCACATCAGTCGGCTTGTTGTCGTTGTAGGGGACGCGGACACGGAAGTGATGGCCGTCCCGGTTGGACACGACCGTCGTCTCTTCCTCCCAGAACCCGCTGATCAACGGGTCCTCCAGCGCGGCGAGCAGGATGCGCGCAATGGCGCTGTCAGTGCCGCGGCGAGCGATCTCCATGCGGATCATGCCGAGGTAGACCCGGCAGTGCTTTTCCCAGCTTTCGAGCTGCACCCGGGCGTCGGGGTGGAGGAGGGTCCAGCGCATGAGGTTGGCGTTCGGTTCGGCAACCCAGGGGAACCACTGTCCCATCGCTTCGTTGAAAGCGACGATGCCCCAGTCCTCGTCGGAGACATACGCAGGGCGCCGGCCCTGCTGGTCAAGGACCCAGGAAATAGGGAGCAGTTCGGGGTCATCGCGGTTCGACGTGACACCCAGAGGTGAAGGAACTCCCATCGTCATCAGGAAGAGCGTCATCCGCTCTGCGTGATCAAGTCCGAGGCAGTCAGCTATGCGCTGGAGTACGTCGGTGTCGTACTTGACGGGTAGACCCGCTTCGAACATTCGGTACCACTTGTCGCTCTTGCCGCTCGACAGCTGCACTTTGGCTTGGGGCAAAGGGCCGTTGAGGCCCAACTCCTGTCCACGCGCCGCCCGCCACGACTTGAGGTAGCGCGTCAGGTTTGACGCCGCTACGAGATCAGACATGTCGTATCGCTGGCCCCGACCCTCGATCACCCCGAGCACCTTCCCTTGGTTGTCTTGCGGAACCTTCGGCTCCTCTTCTATTGACGAGCAATATCGAACATTAGTTTAGGGACTTTAGTCCCGAGGGTTAGGGACCTTCGACCCGTCCCTACTTACCGGTAAGAAAGTACCGGTCGAAACTTGCTATACCTGCCATGCCCGAGTGGCAAGATCGTTGTCGCGAATGCGTGCATCGCGGCAGTGGGGGGTGGCACTGCCGGGCCCGAAGTTCCTGTGGGACATGCGCACGTCAATGAAGAGGGGTGTTGAAAGTGATAGCGGTGGGGGATGGCGGAATCCTGAGCATGACAAGCATTCGGAGCCGTGACGGTAGGCGGCTCGAACCGGTGGGGCCGGTCAGGAATGGAAGACTGTGGCAAGCGTCGCAGTTGGAGTGTGAGACCTTGTTCGAAACCTCATGTAAGGTCGTTCAAGGTAAGGGAAGCACGACCGAAAGAGCTGGATACGTGTTGTTCGAAGCCTTCCAGAATCTGGTGGTTAACGAGCTGGCGGGTGAGATTCTGAAGGTGGCCGTTCCTGGTTCGAGGTGCATCAGACGCATCGTTACAGGGGCCATGTCGATCGCGGTCATACCAAGCCTCGGCAAGGGCGTCTACACCCATGTGGTGATCGGAGACACGATGGCAGAGGAAGAGGTCGAGTCCATTAAGAGACTGGAGAAGGACATGGGATACAAACTCGCTGACGGAAGTGTCGTCTTCCACGACAGGGTGGCGGAACCTCACCCGCACATGCGTGGGACCTCGGAGTTCGTTCAGGTGGAGTTCTACTCGGAAGGTGTCTCCGCGTGAGCGACAACGAGAACTACAACCGCTGGGCCACCATGCCTCGGTCCGTCTCTCAGGTCACTGAGTTCGAGGACTGCCCGTACAAGGCGTGGCTCAAGCGAGTGAAGCGAGTCATCCCCAGGCCCGCAGCGTGGTCCACCCACGGGACGGCCTTCCACAGCGCCGCCGAAGCCTTCGAGAAGGCCGGCCGGGGGATGACTGCCGAGCAGGCCGTGGCGGTGTTCCAGGACGAGTACAGCAAGGGCATCAATCGCGACCTGGGTGAGGTCAACAACCCGGACCAGTGGATGAGGGCCAACCGCGGAGACGGGGCCGACGACATCGAGGAGCGGTTCCGCAAGGGCACCGAGCAGACGCGACGGTACGTCGAGTACGTGCAGGAGCAGGCTCCTGTTCTCTGGTACGTGGACGGCAAGCCTGCGATCGAGCTGTACTTCATGGCCGAGTTCGGCGGAGTGAAGGTTCGCGGGTACATCGACCAGGTCCTCAAGAACAAGGACGACACCAACCGCGTCCGTGACCTCAAGACCGGCAGCACCAAGAGCAAGTTCCAGCTCTGGGTATACGAGATGGCGCTTAACCAGCTCTACCCCGAGGAGACCACCAACGGTGACTGGTACCTGGCCAAAGACCACCGCGTCACGCGGCCGGTCAAGTTGGCCGACGCCGACCAGGACGAGATCACTCAGCGGATCGTCACCATGGACCAGGCCGTGAAGGGCGGGGACTTCCCGGCCCGGCCAGGCTTCCTCTGCCGCTTCTGCGACGTGTCCTACGCGTGCTCTTTTTTTCGGTCCTGAAGTTGGAGTGTGAGATTTGTTCAGTCTGAATCAGTCCGTGCGAATGCGGGGCGCCGCCGGTGAACCCATTCCGAGCCCATTCAAGGGGCTGCGCAAGTTGGACGTCGAGTTCAGGCGCGGAGACTTCTCCGTCGTCTGCGCTGGTGGTGGCACAGGCAAGTCCCTTGCGGCCCTCTGGTTGGCGGTGTCATCGAGCGTCCCGTGCTTGTACTTCTCTGCCGACTCGACAGCTGCCACGCAACTCAGCAGGGCGACGGCGATGATCACGGGAGACGCCGCCAAGGACATCAAGAGAAAACTCGTGTCCGAGAGCAGTGACTTCGAGGAGTACAGCGATGCCCTGATGAAGCGCTGGTGGCTTCGCTTCAACTACTCGGCTCGACCGAACCCGAAGGAGATTGAGACACACCTCGAAAGCTATCGGGAGGTGTTCGGGATCTACCCCCACCTCGTGGTAATCGACAACATCACGAACGTGGATGGCGGCGGGGCCGGCACTGCCGAGGAGTACACCTTCGGCCTGGAGGGGTTGTGCGACTACTTCAACGAGATGGCGAGGGAAACGCACGCTCATGTCATGGCGATGCATCACGTGGTGGGTGAGTTCTCGTCAGGTAACAAGCCCATCCCTCTGTCGGGCATGAAGGGCAAGATCGGACGTGTGCCAAGTCTTGTCTTGACCATCCATGCCGAGGTGGACGGAATGGACGGAAGGACTCTGCACATCAGTCCCGTGAAGAACCGTGAGGGATTCACGGACCCGTCTGGCGAGACGTTCTCTTCGTACGAGGTGAATACGTCCAACCTGCGTATCACCGACGTGGAAGACGAGGTGTTTTGAATCACCCCCCTTCAATTTGGTCAACAAGTTGGAGTGTGAGAAGCTTTATGAAGAAGGGCAGAGGGCTTGAGTCCTCCGAGAAAAGGGTTCCGGAAGTGCACCAAGTGCCAGAGGAATCGGGCGGAGAAGTTCTATACGTCCACTCGTGGCAAGGTGTGTGCCTCCTGCCGCAAGAAGACCAGGAGCGCGAGTTCTCACGAGACGCGAGTCCAGTCCACATACGGACTCGGACCGGGCGAGTACACCCAACTCTTCCGGCAGCAGGACGGGAAGTGCGCCATCTGTCGTCAGCCGCGACAGCAGCGACTCAGCGTCGATCACGACCACAAGACGGGCCTCTGTCGGGGGTTGCTCTGTCGACGCTGCAACAACCACCTTCTGGCGAAGGGTGCGAGGGACAGCCCGACCATCCTCCGCAATGCGGCTGACTATCTGGAAGACCCCCCAGCGATACGTGTCCTGGGGAAGCGGTACCACCGAGAGGACGGCAAGAAGTGATCACCCATGACGGCGGCCAGCTCTACGTCACCCTGACCCGTAAGACCGGCCTGACCAAGCTTCTTCGCCTCCTGGAGGCCGAAGCCGCCCTGGGTATGCACGAGACAGCCAACGTGACGTACAAGAATCGCCGAGGTATCTACCGGCAGTCCATGTCCGTGGCCGAACTCGCCGCGCTCGTCAAGGTCGAGGAGGACAACCGCAAGAGCCTCCTCCTTGAGGCAGCGCTCAAGGTTGGAGTGTGAGATGGGTAAGCCGGACATCACTGAGGTATTCCGGCACTACTACCCCGAGGTGGGGCTGACGTCGCGGGACGGCTGGCAGAAGATCCACTGTCCCGAACACGTCGAATCCAACCCGAGCGCGTCAGTTAGTTCATTCAAGAACCGTTGGACGTGTTTCGCCTGCGACATCCACGAGGACTCGTGGGACCTGATCATGAGGAAGGAAGACTGTGGCTTCCGTGCTGCTCAAGAGTTCGCCGAAGACCGCTTCTCTGGTGGAGATAGCCCAGGGGTACAGCCTGGACTTCCGGGAGAGTCCCGCAGAGGAGTACATCAAGCACCGCGGTTTGGACGGCTTGGCAACTCGTCTGGGGCTGGGGTACGTGGCTTCCCCCGCTACGGGGCATGAAAAGCACCTCGGGCGCCTGGTCATCCCCTACCTCCGGCCAGCAGCCGGAGAGCACGCTGTTGCGACCGTTCGCTTCCGGTGCATCAACGAGACGTGCGTCAAGCACGCTGACGGCTCCTGGCGCGACGACGAGTCGCACGAGGGGCACGGCAAGTACCAGAGCCTTCCCGGCTCCAAGCCGATGCTCTACAACACCCAGGCCCTCATCACGGCCTCGCCCTACGTCGGCCTCGCGGAAGGCGAGTTCGACGCCGCAAGCGCCGAGCTGGCCGGCATCCCCACCGTGGGAGTCCCCGGAGTCAGCGCCTGGCGCGACCACTTCGACCCGGCCTTCCTTGGGTTCGAGGCAGTCTTCGCCTTCACTGATGGCGACGGACCGGGTGAACAGTTCGTAGAGAAGCTGGCGGAACGACTGCCCAACGTTGTCCCGATCGGCTTCGGCAAGAAGTGCGACGTGAACAAGTTCGTAAACGAGAACGGGCCCGGTGCCCTCCGAGAGAAGTGCGGAATCCAGTGAACAAGCAGGTCTCCAAGTTGGAGTGTGAGCCAGATCCGGTGAACAGTCCCGGCCACTACACCCAAGGGTCCCTCGAAGTCATCGACATCATTCAGGGCTCCATGAGCCGCGAAGCATTCCAGGGATACCTACTCGGCAACATGACGAAATACCTCCTCCGCTGCCAGTACAAGCACGACGACGGCGGCTCCGAGGACCTGAAGAAGTGCATCTGGTACGCCAACCGATACATCGCCAACATCGAAGTGGAGACCGCATGAAGGATCAGGTCGTAGTCGTCTGCCCCGACTCGCAGAACCCGAAGCACGACCCGCAGGCCCTGAAGCAGATCGTGGACTTCATTGCCGACATCCAGCCGGACGGCGTGATCCACATCGGTGACGCACTCGACTTCGAGGGGCCGGCCCGCTGGACGAAGGACACCCGCAAGGAATACGCGGGCAACGTCGAGCAGGAGGCCGAAGACTTCATCAGCCAGTTCATAGGGCCGGTCCGAGAAGTGCACGACGGCTTCTTCGGCATCCACGAAGGCAACCACGACCTTCGCCCCCGTCAGTACCTGGAGAAGTACGCACCGGCCCTGGCCGACAGCAAGTTCTTCCACCTAGAGAACCTGTGCCGATTCGACGACTACGGCGTACGACGACTCCCCGACTTCTACGAGGTGTTCCCAAACGTCGTCACCACCCACGGTCACCTCGGGCGTATCCGACTCACCCAAGTCGCGGGGATGACTGCACTGAACGCAGCGAAGCGCTTCACGAAGTCCATCGTCATGGGGCACACCCACCGAGCCGCAGCCATCCCGCACACCCTCGGAATCGGAGAACCGCAGACCATCTGGGGAGTAGAGGTCGGCCACGTGATGGATGAATCCTGCGCCGATTACCTCAAGGGCACACCGGGTGACTGGCAGAAGGCGTTCGGCGTCCTCCAGTACAGCAAGAACGGCCACTTCAAGCCCGAGGTCGTGTACATGAACCAGGCCAACGAATTCGAGTTCGGTGGCTACCGATACTCACCGGGGGCAACGGCGTGAACAAGGACGAGATGGACTGGGGCTACCTCGCCAACGTGGCAGGGCGTATCGCCTACGCCATTGCCGAACGCTGGCAGATCGTGGAAGCCGACGACGTGAAGCAGGAAATCATGATGCACGCTCTCAACGAGCGCCACATCATCGCGGAGCACTACTCCGACGAGGACTTCCTTCGCAAGATCTTCTGGAAGGCCGGCCAGCGGTACGCGGCCAAGGAACGGAACTACCGAGACCTCATGGACGGCGAGTACTACTACACCCCCGACGACGCCAAGACAGCTCTGAAGACCTTCCTCTACACCGACGAAGAGTTCGGTGAGCTGATCGGGAAGAAAGACGACCTCACGTCCTGCAAGGTGACCGACAACCTCTTCGTGGCCCGCCAGGACGCCGAAGCCGGGCTCAAGAAGGTCAACGAGCGCTATCGCACGCTCCTTCTCAGGCGGTTCGTCTACGGCCTGTCCATGGAGACCCATGCGGACCAAATCGCTCTCTCCCGAGCTGTAGTCGCTCTCTCCTACGAGATGAACCGCAACCTGCGACGAGAGGCCCAGATCGCGTGATCGAGACCCGCCACCAGTACCGCCGTGAAGACGTAGTGATCGAGGTGGTCTACGACGACGGCGTGACCACCTCCATCTACCTCGGCATCCATACCAAGGGGGAGTCCTTCGAGGTCAACATCGACCGCCAGGACCACGCCGCACTGCTGGACATGCTGAACGACGCATTCAACACCACTACCTAGGAGCGCACTTGTTCAAGACCGAAACCGCGGAGACTGTCTACCGGCGTACCTACTCGCGGAAGAAGCCCAACGGCGAGATGGAGACCTGGCCCGAGACCGTACAGCGCGTCGTAGACGGCAACCTCGCCCTGGTTGACCCCCGTTACATCGAGGCCGACGAGCGCCAGGCCCTCATCGACCTCATCCAGAACTTCAAGTTCCTGCCCGCAGGCCGGCACCTGAAGTCCAGCGGCGTCAACGACTTCGCGCTCAACAACTGCTGGGCATCCGGCTGGGATCACAAAGACCCGGCAGAGCACTTCCGCTTCTCGCTCCTGCGCCTGGCCGAGGGCGGCGGCGTCGGCAGCAACTACAGCTCGCGGTACTTCCACGACTTCCCGACCATCGAGAACGCCGTTCGAGTCCACATCGTCTGCGACCCACAGCACCCTGACTACCTGAATCTGGTCGAGGCCGGGGTCATCAGCACCGACTACGACTACGAGTGGGCCGGTGCCTACGGGGTCGAGGACTCTCGGGAAGGTTGGGCAGAGGCCCTGGGCGATCTCATCAACACCGCACACTGCCCCGAGACCAAGCACGAGAACCGCGTGTACGACGTGAGCCGCGTCCGGGCCGAGGGCGCACCCCTCCGGAACTTTGGCGGCACCGCGTCAGGTCCGCTGCCGTTCGCGCAGATGATGGTTGAGGTCGGCAAGATCCTGACTGAGGCCGCTGGTTGGCCGCTGCGCGGCATGGACGCCATGGCGATTGACCATCAGATCGCGATGGCTATCGTCGCGGGCGGAGTCCGGCGCTCGGCGCGCATGAGCATCATGCACTGGGACGACACCGCCATCTGGGAGTTCCTGAAGTGCAAGGGCGACCAGCTTGCGATGTGGACGACCAACATCAGCGTGGAAGTGGACGACGCGTTCATGGAAGCTCTGGAGAAGGGAAACCCTCGTGCTCTGAAGGTCATGGATGCCCTTGCTGACGGAGCACTGAAGAACGGGGAGCCCGGCTTCTGGAATTCGTCTCTGACCGCTGTCGGCGAAGTCGATGGGGTCTACACCACAAATCCGTGCGGAGAGGCAACGATCACTCCGTGGGAGCCCTGCAACTTGGGATCGGTGTACCTCGGGGCGTTCGTTGAGAACGGCAAGACGGACACGGCCGGCCTCTACGATGCTCACCGCTACGCGACCCGGTATCTGATTCGAGCGACGTTCGCGAGGGTGGCCGACCCGAAGTCCCAGGAGGCCATCACCAAGTACCGCAGGATCGGGGTCGGCCACATGGGGTTCGCTGACTACCTCGTCCAGCAGGGCATCAAGTACAGCCGGGCACCCTACAACCCGCGGGTCCGTGCGGACCTGAAGTTCTGCGCTCAGACAGTGGACCAGGCCGCAGCCGAGTACGCCAACGAGATGCGCATACCGGTCCCCATCAAGAAGCGGGTCGTCGCCCCCACCGGCACCACGAGCAAGCTCGCCAGTGCTTCGGGCGAAGGCATCCACGCACCGTTCGCCGCGTACTTCCTGCGCCGAATCCGGTTCTCGACACTGGAGCCCTCCGAGAAGGCTCAGGTCGAGGAGTACCGGGCGAAGGGGTACCGCACCGAGCCGTGCGTCTACTCCGCCAACACCGTTGTGGTCGAGATCCCCACCGTTGACCCGCTCCTGGTCGAGCACCCTGAGCGCGCCGAGGCGTTCGAGCACGCAGGAGAACTGTCCCTTGAGCAGATGCTCTCGGTACAGAAGCTCTATCAGGATCTCTGGGCAGACCAGGCAGTGTCCTACACGGCCTCCGTCGATCCTGCGGAGTACGACACGGAAGACGTGGCCCGCGTCTTGTACAGCTTCATGCCAGTCCTGAAGGGAACGACCATGTTCCCGGAAATGTCGCGACCCCAATCGCCGTATGAGCGGATTTCGAAGGCACGCTATCTCGATGAGATTGCCATCGTCGGGGAATCCGCCATGGATACGGGCTATGACGAAATCTGCGCCTCCGGCGCCTGCCCCATCTAGTGACCCTATTCACAGCTCCATAAGTTGGAGTGTGAGAGTCTTTGTGAAAGGATAGACACATGAACGAGAGCCCTTTCGGAAATTCTTCTCCGTGGGATGAGCCCACCGGAAACCCCATCACTGAAACCGTCAAGGAGTCGCCTGTGACCACTGCTTCCACCGCCGCCACTGCCCACACGCAGGAGGGTGTCACTCTCTCCTTCAAGGGAGGCTCCGGGTACGACGCCTCCCTCCTGGTCCTCCGGGCCGGCACCATCGCAGAGATGGATCAGGTCCTTGAGCAGGAAGGGGCGCAGCTCGCGTCCCTCATGAAGCGGGCGGCCAAGATCCAGTCTTTCAGTACTGAGCTGAACGCCAGTGACAAGGGCGCAAAGGCCCCGTCGGCTTCCGCTGGAGCCCAGAAGAACACCTTCTCTGGTGGCAAGGTCCAGCAGTCCACCGATCCGGGCCCAGGCCCGAACTGTCACTGCGGTGTGCCCTCCGCGTACACCCAGTGGGGCAAGAACAAGTTCGACAAGCCGTACCGTGCATTTAAGTGCGCCGAGAAGGTTCGAGACTTCCGAAGCAATGACGGATGCGACTTTATCGAGTGGTACAACGGTAAGTAAATTCAGCACTTCAAGTTGGAGTGTGAGACGTGGGGGCCGGGTCATTTCCCGGCCCCCGGACCACAGGAGAACAGTGCCCACCACGGAATATGGCCTCTGGGTCGAAAGCCTTGAACCCTGCTACGCATGTGGCGCAGATTGCGCCCCCGAAGACCTGGCTCCCGTAGACATCGACGGCTGTGAAGAACTCGCCTGCTACGGATGCGCGCCAGACTACGAAGAGGTCATTTGTGACTGAGATCCGCTTCCGCTCTGATATTGATGTCGAGCTGGTTGACCACCTTGGCGGAGACCACAGCATCGTACGAGCTGCCCGCGTCTCCTCTGGTACGGCCGGCACCCCGGAGAAGGACCGCGGCCTCCTCAACATGCTGGCACGCGACAGGCATGGCAGCCCATTCGAGAGCGTCGTCCTCCAGCTCAAGGTCGAATGCCCGATCTTCACCGCTCGTGAGTGGTTCAGGCACAGGGTCGGTTCGTTCAGCGAAACCTCGGGCCGGTACAAGGTCTTGGAGCCGGACTTCTACGTCCCCTCCTTCAACCGACCGCTTCGGCAGGTGGGCAAGCCCGGCGCGTACTCGTTCGAGAAGGGCGACTACAAGCAGGTCCACGTAGCCCGCGCTGAACACCGCCGAATGGCCAACGAGGCGTGGGACTCCTACCAGTTCATGTTGGGCCAGGGCATTGCCCGAGAGGTCGCCAGGGATGCACTTCCCCTGAATCTCTACACCTCCTTCCTCTGGACCGTGAACCTCCGGGCCGTCATGAACTTCCTGAGCCTGCGTTGGGCCCACGAGAAGTCCACGGTCCCCACCTTCCCCCTCTACGAGATCCAGCAGGGCGCGATGCAGGTCGAGAAACACGCGGCGGCCGTCGCGCCGACCGCCATGGAGATGTTCAACGCACACGGGCGAGTCGCCCCGTGAACGGCTGGATTGAAGACGAAGACACCTGCCGCTACTGCGGCGGCCGTCGCTGCATCAACGATGAAAAAGAGAACTGAGTTGAACTTCTACCGCGAGAACGACGAGAACCGGCTGATGGACCTTCGGAACGTTCCGGTCCACAAGGTGACGGTTGAAGTCAAGGACGAGAACACGGCGCTCGTAGAGACCCTTCGCAAGGATCTCGGGGACACGGCTAAGAAGCTCCGTGACGCCGAGGAGTCCAAGACCTACTGGACCCAGCGATTCGACGGCGAACGGGCCGCTGTCCGGAGCCTTCAGGCCAAGCTGAGCACGGCCGAGAAGGAAACCACCCTGTACCGCCGACAGGCGAAGTCCTGGGAAGGCCAGGCGGGCAGTGCCCAGCGGTACGTGCAGCTCGTCAACTACCTCACGGGGCGCAAGAACATCGCTGAATCCGCGCTGCGTCGAGCCGAGGAGCGCAAGGACTTCCAGCAGGCGCAGAGCTACAAGGACCGGCTTGCCGAGATCCGCCTGAGCCTGGAGGCCGCTGGTGTTCGCTGATTGGTCCGAAGTTCCGCAGCACGTCTACGACCACAACAACATGACTGTTGAGCGCCGCATAGGCCCGGACAGCGACGAGAACGAATTTCCCTCGATCCTGGAAGGTGCCTACTGACATGGCCTTCTTCACGTTCACCCAGAACAACTCCGGTGGTGAGTTCACCTACGACGAACAGACCGGCATCAGCCATTTCGTCATCGTGGAGGCGGGCACAGCCAAGGAGGCCATCGATCGAGCCGAACGGATCGGACTCTACTTCGACGGTTACAGCGATTGCCGTTGCTGCGGAGAACGCTGGTCCGACTATTTGGACGACAGGGATGCCGTCGAGGCTCCAGAAATTTACGGCCAGCCGATTGGCGATTACTTCGAGACCTTGAACGCCTTGAAGTGGATCACCGGCTACGAGGGCTTCATCCACTACGAGGGGGGACGGATGGAAGGAATCCTCAAGGAGGTGCCCGATGCCTGACCTTCCCGAGTTCATCGTCTACTCCGCCCGTTGGGGCTGGAACCACGGAGCTGAATTCCGGTTCGCCCGAGACGAGAAGCATCTGAAGAACATCCTTCGCGGGCTCTTTGCCCGGTACGGGGATGACTTGGACGTGGGCGTCTTTCTGATCGAAGAACGATCTGACGTGACCGGTCGCTACGTGATCGCGAAGGAATCCAAGCAGGGAACGGAGCCGCCTTTTTGAGCGGCACAAGTTGGAGTGTGAGATATGGGGGGTGCTGAATGAAGGTCATCGACTACAAGCTCAACGCTGATCTGGTTCGGATCAACGTCGTAGAAGATGAATCTGACCTCCCGGAGTTCCATCGCTTTGTCGAGGCCAACCACAACGCTCTCGGATTCGACACCGAGACCGACGGCCTCTCCTGGTGGGAGGACGGCTTCCGCATCCGACTGGCCCAATTCGGCAACGCGTACGAGAGCTATGTCCTCCCCACCGAGAGAGGTGGGCAGTTCCAAGAGGACGTCATCAAAGCCGTTGGATGGGTCAAGAAGCTCGTCATGCAGAACGGGACTTACGACATTCTCTGCATGGACAGGGTCTGGGGGGTCAAGGCCGAAACGGTCTTCCCCCGCCTCCTGGACAGTCGCATCATCGCCCACCTCGTCGATAGCCGAGGCCGGAAAGACGGCGGCATAGGTCACTCGCTCGAAGAACTCACCCGCCACTACCTCTCAGCAGCAGTGGCCGATGAGGTGAAGGGCTCGATGACCGCCATCGCCAAGGAGCTGCGGGTCAAGAAGGCTGAAGTATGGCCGCTGATCCCCTTGGAGCATGAGGGATTCAACCTCTACGCAGGGATGGACCCCGTCCTCGCGTACCGCCTGGCCAAGCTCCTCAAGCCCAAGATCCCGGCCACGGCCCGCAAGCTCCTGGCCTACGAACACGAGCTGGCCGCCGTCTGCGCCTACATGGTGCGGAAAGGCATCAAGGCCGACGTGCCGTACGTACGAGACCGCGCCAACGAGCTGGCTCGCACAGAGGTGCACTTCAAGGAAGTGGCCGCCCGGCTGGGCTTGGAGAACATCAACAGCCCGAAGCAGGTCGGGGAAGCGATCGTCGCCCGTGGCATCACCATCACGGGGCGCACGCCAACCGGACAGCCGAAGGTCGATGACCATCTCCTCAAGGCCCACATTGATGACCCCCTCTGCGAGGCCATCTATCAGGGCAAGAAGGCGGCGAAGGCTAAGAGCACGTGGTTCGACAACGCGCTGAACAACCGGGACTCGGATGACAGGCTTCATGCCGCAATCAATTCGATGGGCGCCAGAACGGCCCGGATGTCGATTTCCGGAGCCATCCCGGCACAGACATTCCCCTCGGGGGACTCACTAGTACGCCGCGGATTCATAGCTGATGAAGGCATGAGTATCTGCGCCGTTGACTACAAGGCGCAAGAGCTTCGTGTACTGGCAGCCCTGTCGGGGGACAAGGCGATGAAGAAGGCATTCCGCGAAGGGACCGACCTTCACCAAATCACTGCTGACTCGGCGGGAGTCGATCGTTCCACTGGCAAGATGGCAGGGTTCCTCACTGTCTATGGCGGAGGCTGGGCCGCACTGGCCTCCCAGGCCGGCGTCAGCGAAGAGACGGCGCGTCGAGCAATCGACGGCTTCTTCGCAGCATTCCCGAGAGTCAAGGAGTACTCGGAGGAGCTTCAGAAGGAAGCTCGACGGAACGGCTACATCACCACCATCACCGGTCGGCGGCTGCTGGTCGACAGGCAGCGCCCTTACGCCGCCTTGAATTACGCGGTGCAGAGTGCCAGTCGTGATGTGACCGGTCGGGCAATCATTCGCCTCTTCGAGGCAGGGTACGGCCCCTTCATGCTCCTTCCCGTGCATGACGAGGTGATCTTTCAATTCCCCTCCGAGCACGCACTTGCGGCCACGACTAAGGCCGCTCAGATCATGAAGGAAACCATGAGCGGCGTCCTGATCGACACCGATGTATCGGTCTACGGAAAGAGCTGGGGGTGCGGGTACATGGCTAAGGGCCAGTACTGCGACCTCTGCGACATCATCCACCAGGAGGAAAAGTGAACGACGAACACAGCCCTGACGCTTTCAATGACCTGTTGGACACGCTCCAGAACGAGATGAACGCCCGCGTGCTCGAAAATGCCGCAGACCTCGGGATCAAGGCTGCCCGGCTAACCGGTCTCGTCATCAAGGAAGCCAAGGAATGGGGTGTTCCGAAGGATCTGGCCGAAGCCATGGGAACCGACTTCTGGCAGCTCGTCATGGTCGCCCCGGAGCAGACAAGTGCGGAGGCCGGCGAATGAATCCGAAGGATTACGTGGTCGAGGGTGATGAATGCGGATACGTCGCGCTCATCCATGACGAGTCCGGGGAAACCGTGGCAGAGGGCGGTTGTAACTGCTGCGCGAACAACGAGGTCCATCTAGGGATGCTGATCGAAGCAGCCGAGTTCGATCACCAGAATCGCGGAGAATCCGAACCGAAGTGAAAGCGAACCACGATGAGCGCCCGGACTGGGACTGGTACTTCCTCAACATCGCCTGCGCTGTCGCTGTACGAGGTGATTGCCGCCGCAGCCGTGTCGGAGCTGTGGTGGTCGGCCCTGACCGGCGAATCCGCTCTACGGGATACAACGGATCGCCTCCAGGAGGCCCGTCGTGCAGCCGTGGAGAGTGCCCGCGGTGCCTCTCGGATGTCCCCTCCGGGTCCTCATACCAGGACTGTATTGAAACCCATGCCGAGGCCAATGCTCTCCTCTACGCGGATTGGCCGGCCTGCCAAGGTGCGACGATCTACATAACTCGATCCCCGTGTCAGGACTGCACGAAACTGATCAGATCGTCCGGGATTCATGAGGTGGTATACCTCGATCGTGGAACGACCGATCGCATCCGGTTCTGATGCGGTACGGTGATCCGAAGTTGGTTCCGATACTCGGCTGTGGTCACGAATCGTAGGAGCGAAAAATGTCGGACGACCTTGAGGTTGTGCAGGTCATTCGCCTCACCGTGGGTGAGGACGAGTACCAGGGTGAGGTGACTGACCCGAAGGTCATCGACCAGATTCGCAAGGAGTACAAGGCGTTCAAGGCCGCCCACGAAAAGCTCCTGGCGACGCTGGAAGAGCACGAGATCGAGCCCGCCTACGAAGAAGTCGAGCCGCAGACCGCAAGCCGGACCACGGCCAAGGCTGTACGCGGTTCCTCTGGACCCGACTCGGCCGAACTCCGGCTGTGGGCTGCCAAGCTGACCAAGCCCAAGCTGCCGCTCAGCTCCGCTGGCCGCATCCCTGCATGGGTCGGCGACGCGTACGACAAGAAGCTCCACGGTGACGCCCTCGACAAGTTCGTCCGCTTGAGGGCTACGCCCGATTTCGTCAAGAAGTACGAGGAAGCCAACGCTGGCGAATGACCTCACAAGAAAGGCCCCCTCTTCGGAGGGGGCCTTTCTGTGTCGTACCGGCGCTACTCAGATCCCAGCGCCAACGCGCGAAGCGATGGCTCCAGCTCGGGGTGGTCTCCACGCGACACGGACTGCAAAAGCTCCGTGGCCACGATGATCCGAGCCGTTCGCCCCGCCGGATCATCCATCACCGGGAACTCCTTACGGACTCGTTCGGCCATCGATGGCACCAGGCCCGAGTAGGCCAGGAGCATCGCCGGGTCGTATCCAACAGGAGCCAACCCAAACCCTTCCCAGTCGAGCAGCCACGGCGTCTCAACGGTCAGATTCGCCGGGTGAAGATCCCCGTGTGCCGTCTCCCACTCGGTGATCTGCGGAGGATCGATCCCCAAAAACTCTGGGACGCAACGATCCACCCATGCCTGCCGTACTGCCTCGCGTGAGGTAGCAACGCTGGACACCGTAGCGATGTCGGCACGGAGCGACGCCCACCACGAGTCCGCCAGCCTCAGTGGGTCGCGAAGAACAGGCTCCGCGGAGCACACCGGCTCGGTGACGAACGCCCCAAGCTCTGCTTGGAAGACGCGGGTTCCACGGGAGAACTCGATGGTCTCGTACAACCTTGGTTTCTGAACGCGGCCGTCAAAGAGGAAGGAGGCAAGGGTGTTGCCGTCCCAGTTCTTACCTTCCGCCTTTTCCGCAGGAGCGTGCACGACGCGTAGCCAGCACTCGCCGTACTGGAGGTTGGTCACTGCCCCGCTGAGCGTCCGACCGTGAAAACCCCAGATGGGAGTGCTAACGGGTTCGGCGTGCAGCGAGTTACAACTCTTTTCGAACGCCTCACGAACCCACTGTTCCTCCTGGGGATCAGTCGGAGGAGAGTACATCGAACACCTTCCGCAGAGCAGGGGCCGGGACCGTCGGCTTGATGGTCGCCTCGTATGCCTCCAACCAGTGTGACGGGGAGGAAGCCGAGAGAAGAACCCGTGTCACCCCAGGGCATGACGCCACCGCAAGGATGCAGGCGGCTGGAACCGTAAGGGCCGGGGTGATGAAGGCCGTCAGGTCTTTGTGCGCCAGCTCGGGGAGTTCCCCTCCAAAGAGGGGGGCCGAGGCGAAGACCTCCCATCCCAACTCCGCGGCCTCCGAGATCGGTCCTTCGCCTTCAAGGGCTGCCTCGAAAGCGTCGGACATGACGAGCGAGACGGGGAGTTGAATCGCCTTGAGGTGGTGGTCACGAGTGCCGGCCGCTTCCGCCGCCACCTTGTCCAGCTCCTTGACCCCCAGGCGTCCCTTCTGGAACCCGTCCCAGGTGGCCACACCGTACGCCTTGATCCTCCCCTCGGACACCAGAGTCTCCATGGCCCCGAACGCGCCCTTGAGCGCTTCGTACACGTCACCATCGGCGCGTTCGGGGTTGTGCGCGAACAGCACATCGAGCTTCTTCTTGCCCAGTTCGGCACAGTTGCGGCGGCCCTGCCACTCGACGTAGCCAGGCTGCAAGCAGTACTCGGCGTCAGCCTCCTCGGAAGTCAGGATGCCGTCGCGCGTCGCGGCAATCGCCGCGTCGGTGCTGAGGAACCCAACCTTTGAGGAGATCGAAACCTTCGGGAAGCGCACGAGGATGGGTGCGAGGAGTTCTTGGGCCAGGCCGCCCAAGTAGTTCGGCGCGGTATCGACCCAGGCCGTGTCCGCGTCCATGTTCGCCATGGCCACGGACAGCGACATCGACTTGGGGTCGATGCGGTACGTTCCCAGACCGAGGTCCGCCGCCATCACCGATCCCGCCCCTCGACCGTGAGTGCCTGGCCGTCCACCAGTTCCGAAAGGAAGTCGGCCACAGTTTGGACAGGCAGGTTCGACGTGCCTGCCAGTTCATACAGCGTCACCGGTTGCGGGAACGCCTCGATCAGGCGCGAGAGAAGGGGGGTAGCCTCCTTCGCCAACTCCCATTCGTTGTCGGTCGCACGGAAGACCACCGAACCATTCTGGTGGCTTATCGAGGCCCGTCCCGTGGTCAGTCGCACCGACAAGTCGCCATCGGCCGGCAGGCCGTCGATGTACGGCAGGCTTGGGCGGAGGCGTTGAAGATCGGTTTCGTTCCGAGAGGCAACGTACCGAGAGATCACGGAGGGATCGTCGAGCGCGGCCGTGACCAGAGCCCTTACCTTTTCGAGGTAGGTACGCCGATCAACCCGGGATGCATGTACAGGCAGATCGAGACGAAGCAGCTCCTCACTCCGGAGATCATCTGCGAGCCAGGCAAGGAGCTGGGCACCGCTCATGGTCTGGATGCCGAAGGTGAGATGAAGAGAGTGCTCCCCTTCGGACGCGGAGACCGCGTGCCAGGTGCCGCGAGGCAGATAGAGGATGTCGCCCGGACGCAGCACCAGTTCTGCAACCGGGTCCTGCGGGGGCTCTTCCGGCTCCTCGGTGTCCTTGTACATAGGGGCGACGCGGGTCTGGCCGAAAAGACGCCAGCGCTTCGCCCCATCGACCTGGACGACCACAACGTCATGGTCATCCCAATGAGTTCCGAAGCCCTCCTTGGCGGTCCAGGACGCGTACAGGTTCGTTTGGACTCCGGTTTGAAGCCATCCCTCCAGTTCCGCGGCAGCAGCCCCGACAGCCGGATGGATCTCATCGATTGCGTCGATCACGAGCGAGGCACCTTCTCGAAGACGAGCGTGCAGCTCACTCGGCATGAGCCGGTTGTACACGGTGTGGCGGCGCGTGGAGACCGGGGATGCATACCGGTACTGCGGCAGCATCTCCCCATCAACAGACAGACGGAGCCGGGGCGGCTCCAACCGCTGAGCCGCGATGATGTTGTTCAGGTCGTCCCAAGAAATGAGGGAAGCCGGGGACTTGATGGCCCCGGTGACATAGAGGTGATGGCGGTGGAGCACCTGGGCCAGGAACGTGTCCTGGCCCAGGTGTGCCGCCAAATTCAGTGGCGACAAGGTGTTTCCTCCGGACTAGTCGTTGCCGTCGGTGCGGCCGGTCGAGCCGCCGTCGGACGCGGCTACGCCGCGCTCACGGGCCGCCCGGATGGAACGGCGGGACTTCACGAGTCCACTGCTGTGCGTCTGCTCCGCCTTGGGGGCAGCGGGGGCTTGGCTGTCCATTTGTTACTCCAGTTCTCGTGGATGGATGGTGTCCTCCTCCGTGCCGCCGGGTTCATCGGCGGTACGAAGGGTGGTGCACCTCGCCCGCAGACATAGGGGAGCCAGAGGGCGAGGAGATTTGGGGGAGGGGTGTCGGCTTTACGCGTAGAGGTACAGGGCGACCGCTATACCGACACTGCCTCCGACTGCTGCCACCGCGAGGAGCGCTCCCACGAGCATTCCGTCTGCGGTGATCCGGAAACGCCTCACGCTGCACCCCGTAGGTACATGGCAGCGCCAAAGACGCCCACAACGAAAGCAGTCAAGAAGGTCGTGACGTGTGTGAGTGGCCGATCACGTAGGTCGAGCCGCCCGGCGTGAGGCCGGCCTTCTCTTCGGGGCTTGCAGGACGGCACTGGCTCTCCTCCTGTACCCACCTCGTGCCCGAGGGGCGCGTAAGGGTGATCTCCGTGCCGTCGACGGCGCTGACTTCGCCAGCCAGCAATCGGGCAGCGTCCATGATGATTTCGCCTACGCGGTAGGTCACTGGGACCGCCTCGCAGCCTGGAAGACCTTCGCGGCACGCAGGGCCGAGGGGATCGCCCACGTGTAGCGGATGACCTCCTCCTCCGTGCCGTCGTGGTGACGGATCGTGTCGCGGTGGAGGCCACTGACGTCGAAGCCCGCGTTCGTCATCGCGGTCTTCAGGGCCTGGAACGCCTCCACGGCGATGGGGGTCTGTTCCGGGGGCGCTTGAGCGTCCAAGATGGTGGAGGTCATGAGGGGGGCTCACTTCCTGCGGGGGGGCTGGTTCGTTCTGTGTTCTCGTCTCCTCGTTCTGAGTCACAGACTGCGACGGGCTGAGTAGGCTCCGCCAGTAGAAGCGCTGACACAACCGGCGTGTACCACAACCGGCATATTTCGAGGGGGCGTTGGGCTTTGGCCAAGACATTCGGCGACTGGTTGAAGGAGCAGCGCGAGGCCAAGGGCTGGAGTCAGCAGGAGTTAGCTGACGCGGCGGTCATGTCTCGTTCGCTTATCGCTGCGATCGAGCAGGGGCGCCGTTATCCGTCCGAGGCGGACGCGAAGCGCCTTGACCAGGCGCTTGGTACGGGTGATGTGCTGACCACGTTCCGCCCCAATCAGCAAGAACCGACGAGCATCGTCGTTGCTGACTGGTTCGAGAAGGCTCAGGAGTTCGAGCAGCAGGCCACCATGATCCGTGAGTTCGGCCTGTCCTACGTGCCTGGCAGCCTCCAGACCGAGGCGTATGCAACGGCAGTGATTGACGCCGGTTACCCCCGTGAGGGTGAAGACGAGCGACACAAGGCCGTTGTAACAAGGCTGTCGCGGTCAAAGCTCCTCGTGGACCCTGTGGCCCCGGCACTATGGGCCCTGTTAGATGAGGCGGTCATTCGCCGCCCCACGGGGGGCCACATGGTCATGGCTGAGCAGCTTGATCACATCATCGGACTTGCCGATTCGGGTCGGATCAGGGTCAACGTTCTGCCGTTCGGGACGGTCCCGCACCCGCTTCTTGATGGCATGGTGACGCTGATGTGGTTCGAGGATCAGCCACCGATCGCCTACGCCGAGGGAATCCGTATGGGCAAGATCCACGACAGCCCGGCCATGGTCGAGGAGATCCAGGGGGCCTACGATCTTGCCTTGAGCGAGGCGCTACCGCTTCAACAGTCACTCGCCCTCATGAGGGCGATAGCGGAGGAATACAAGAAACATGGTTAAGCACCGCATCGAGGACGCGTCCACTCTGAGTGGCTGGCGGAAGTCCTCGTACAGCGGCTCTCAGCAAGGGAGCTGCGTCGAGGTCAACGACGGGTACGCCGGGGGCGTGCCGGTCCGCGACAGCAAGGACCCGAAGGGGCCCGCGCTGGTGATCCGCCCGGAGGCTTGGGCGTCGTTCGTCAGCGCCGTGAACTGCGGGGAGTTCGTCAAGTAGCTCCCCCCGACTGCTAGCCCCCGGTGTCCCCCGCACTGGGGGTTAGTTCTCGCACCTCAAGTTGGAGTGTGAGGGTGCTGGTCTGGAACCCCCAGGTCAGAGCGTTGTACTGTGGCCCCTGTCCGGTTGTAAGACCGTCCACTACGTGACCGCGGTGCGGTGCAGCATGGTGTCGCCGACGGCGATGGCCGCGCCCATCAGCGCGATGAGGCCGCCCGCGAGCGCGAGCCGCGTCCCCGAGCGGTCGATCACGGCCTGGACGGCGACGCCCACGCCGAGCGGCAGCCCGGCGATGCCGCACTGGTGCAGCAGCCCCCAGGCCATCGATTTGAGCTGCCCGCCGAGCTGGCCCAGGCCCAGCCACAGCAGGAACCGGGGACCCGAGCGGACGTCTGGTTCGCCTGGATCCGTATAAGGAAGATCGCGAATCTGCATGACGTCCCAAGGATCGAAAAGGGTGGTTCAAACCGTGCAAGGTTGGCCTTCCGAGAGGCCCCGGGGCAATCGATTTTCTCGCCCGGGCGGCCGGAACACGCCAAGACCGGCGGCCCGCCCCTGGTGCGCGGCGCCCACTCACGCTTCACTCCTGACGCATGAGACCACAGAGGATCATGTCCATGATCGGCGGGGTGGTGCTCGCCGCCGGAGCGCTGCTCGGCGCGGGCCCGGCCGCGGCGGCCGTACAGCCGGCCGAGCCCCCCGCCGAGTTCGGTACCGACTGGCACGACCCGGTCACCGCCGCGCCGCCGGTCGCCGTCCCGCACACCCGCAGCTGCCAAGTCACCCTGGCGCAGGCGCAGTTCCGTGACTTCACGCCGTACAAGGGGAGTTACGCGCCGCCCAAGGGGTGCGGCGACCGGTGGAGCAAGGTGGTGCTGCGGCTCGACGGCAACGTCAAGGGAAGGCAGTACGACCGCCTCGGCTATCTCCACGTCGGCGGCGTCGAGGTGCTGCGGACCTCCACCCCCGAGCCCTCGCCGGACGGCATCGCCTGGAACGTCGAGAAGGACGTCACCCGCTACAGCGACACCTTCCGCTCCGAGCGGCCCGTCGAGATGCTGATCGGCAATGTCGTCGACGAGACGTACACCGGCGTCATCGACGTCAAGGTCACGCTGACGTTCTACGCGGCCGAGGGCCGCGTGAAGCCCGCCGCCGCGCCGGACAGGGTGCTGCCGCTCGACGGCACCGCGCTGACGACGCCGCGCAACTCCGAGCGCATCGTCGCCGAGGTGTACGCGACCGGCTCGGGCGGCGGCTGCGAGGAGTTCTGGTACCTCGCGGTACCGGACCCCGCGCCCTACTCCTGCAAGGCGGCCGCGGGGCCCAACCGCGAGGTGCGGATCAAGGTCGACGGCCAACTCGCCGGGATCGCCTCGCCGTTCCCGAACGTCTGGACCGGCGGCTGGTCCAACCCCTTCCTCTGGTACGTCGTCCCGGCGCCCCACGCCTTCGACGTACGGCCCATCGAGTACGACCTGACGCCGTACGCGGCGCTGCTCAACGACGGCCGCGCGCACCGCGTGGAGGTGTCCGTCGCCGGGGTCCCCGAGGGGCAGTCCGGCTGGTCGGCGCCGGTCAACGTACTGGTCTGGCAGGACCGGGGCAGCGAGGTCGTCACCGGGGCGCTCACCCGCCACGAGGAGAGCGCGCCCACCGGCTCCACGGCCTACACGCCCGGAACCGAGATGCGCCTGGACGCCAAGGCGGGCCACCGGCTGACCACGGCGGGCCATCTGAACACCTCGCACGGCCGGGTCACCACCACGGTCGCCCGCAGCGTCGCCGCCGACACGGTCCACCGCTGGACCGAGGGCGAGAACAGCGACTCCCTGAAGGGGAGCTGGACCGATGACAGCGCGGTCACCACGGAGGGGCGCGGCCCGGCCGTCACCGCGCGCGTGCACCGTACGTACACGATGGAAGGAACCACCACCATCGGCGCGGACGACCGGCTGCGGACGGTGATCACCCTCGGGGACCGCGCGGACACCGCCACCCTGCGCGGCGGCCGGGCCACCTCGTGGTCGCACCTGGACGACACCTACCGGGGCGACGCCTCCTGGACCCTGAACGTCCCGCGCGACCAGCGGCACGCGACCGGCACCTCCGCCGAGCGCTACCGCCTGACCGGCTCCGACGGCTGCTACGACCGCAGCCTCAAGACCGCCCAGGGCGCCCTCACCGAGGACCTGCGGCGCTGCTGACGGGGCGGTGCGGGGCCCGTGCTCGCCGCCAAGCACGGGCCCCGCGGTCTCAGGCCTCCGCCGGCTTCTCGGAGTCCGTTCCGGGGCGGGACCTGTGCCACTCGCCGCGGGTGAAGTCGGGGATCTGCTGGGGCGCGCCCTTCGCCTTGAGCGAGAGGTGGCTCAGCGGCACCGGCGCCGACCAGGTGGCCGCGTCGTACACGTCGAAGTCCGGGACGAGGCCGAGGCGCATGCACTGCATCAGCCGGAACACCAGCATGTAGTCCATGCCTCCGTGCCCGCCGGGAGGGTTGGCGTGCTCCTTCCAGAGCCAGTGGTCCCAGTCGGTGTACTTCGAGAAGTCGCCCCAGTTGTCGTCGTGCTGGTCCGGCTCGATGTAGATCCGCTCGGGGTAGTCCTCGAAGAGGCCCCTGGTGCCGCCGAGGCTGTTGATCCGGCTGTAGGGGTGCGGAGTGGACACATCGTGTTCGAGGCGGATCACGCGGCCCTTGGCCGTCTGCACCAGGCTGATCGTCCGGTCGCTCTCGACGTACGACTCCTTGAAGCTGGGGTCGCCCGCGGGCATATGGGCCTCGCGGTACTCGGCCAGGCCGAGCGCGGGTGTGCCGACGCTGACGATGGACACCACTCTGTCGCCGCGGTTGACGTCCATGTAGTTGGCGACCGGGCCGAAGCCGTGGGTGGGGTAGAGGTCGCCGCGCAGCCGGGTGTGCCACAGGCGACGCCAGGGCCCCTCGTAGTACTTCGGGTCGAACATCAGGCCGCGCAGATCGTGGATGTACGCACCCGCGCCGTGCAGCAGCTCGCCGAACTTGCCCGCGTGCGCCATGCGCAGCACCCGCATCTCGTTCCTGCCGTAACAGCAGTTCTCCAGCTGCATGCAGTGGCGTCTGGTGCGCTCGGAGAGGTCGACCAGCTCCCACAGCTGGTCCAGGCGCATCGAGGCCGGGCACTCCACCCCCGCGTGCACCCCGTTGAGCAGGGCCGCCTTGGTGATGTCGAAGTGGGTGTCCCAGGGCGTGGCGATGTGTACGAAGTCGATGTCGTCGCGCTTGAGGAGCTGTTCGTAGTCGTGGTCGCCGTTGAGGTAGACGGCGGGCGCGGGCTGGCCCGCCGCGGTCACCTTGGCGGCGGCGCTCTCCGTCTTGGCCTTCACCGGGTCGCAGAGCGCCACGACCCGTACCCCGGGGACGGCGAGATACAGGTCGATCATGCTTTTGCCGCGGTTGCCGAGGCCGATCAGGCCCACCCGGACCGTGGAGCGCCGCTGGAACGGCACCCCGATCATGGTCCGGCCCTGGCGCTTGGGCGCGGGCGCCTCCTGGGCCCCGGCCGGGGTCTGCGTGGTCTGCTCGGTCTGCTCTGCGGCGGAGGCGCTGCCCGTACCCAGGCCGCCGACGCCGATCCCGGCGCCCGCGGCCCCCGCCGTCCACAGGACGGAACGTCGGCTGATGTCGTGGTTCTGCGGAGCTGCGTCGTTCATCGAGTCTCCTGGGAAGAGAGAGAGCTGATTTCTGCGCGGCGTTACACGAACCTCGGTAAGGACCATGGTTGTTGGGGCTGCTGCCGCGCAAGGGGGCCTGTCGACGCCGGGGGCCGCCCCGGGAAGGTACACCGCTCCACCACGTCACGGTACGTCCGGATACGCCCGGGTCGTGGGAGGCGCGGGGAAGGGGCGCGGACGGGTCCTTGGCGGCTCGTCGGTCCTGCTGTCCTGCAAGCGGCAAGGGCGCCGGGTCAGGTGCGCCGCAGATACTCCGGGCCGGGCCGGGTCGCGCGCTCCAGCTCCAGCAGGACGGAGACATAGGCGCGGCCGGTCGCCCGCTCCATGCCGATCTCGCACATCCGGTTCGAGGAGAGATGGACATCGAAGTGACGGTCCGTCACCTCAGCGGCCTCCCGCGCGGTCGCCGCCCCGGTGAGCTCCTGGTGGAGCATTCCCCGGTCGCCCGCGAAGGCGCAGCACCCCGCGTCGTCCGGCACCACGACCTCCTCCGCACAGGCTCCGGCGACGGCCCGCAGCTGCGCCTCGTCGCCCAAATGCCGCATGGAGCACGTCGGATGGAGCACGGCCGAGCGCGCCCTGCGCACCACGGGCAGCCGCGGCAGCAGCTCCTCGGCTGCCCACACCACCGAGTCCACCACGGTCAGCGCGGCGTGCAACTCCCGCTTGTCCGCGGTGAGATACGGCACCACCTCGTGCGCGATGCCCAGGGCGCAGGAGGAGGCGTCGACGACCAGCGGGAGCGTGCCGCCGGCCGTCCAGCCCCAGGCGGCCTCGACGATCCGGTTGGCCATCACGGCGTTGCCCAGCTCGTACCCCTTGGAGTGCCAGATGGTGGCGCAGCAGGTGCCCGCCACGTCCTCGGGGATCCACACCGGCTTCCCCGCGCGCGTGGCGAGAGCCACCACGGCCTGCGGAAGCGACGGGCCGCGGTGGCCCCGGGGCTCCCCGAAGATGCGGTTGACGCACGCCGGGTAGTACACGGCGCTCGCGCCGACCCGTCGCGTACGGGGCAGGGCCCGGGCGGCGGCGCCCGGGATCTGGGGCAGCCACTCGGGCACCAGATCGGGGCGCACGGCCTTGCGGGCGAGGCCCGTCAGGCGCGCGAGTGCGCGGTCGCCCAGGCGGTCCCCGATGGTGCGGGCGGCGGCCACCGCGAGGCGCGCCGAGGCCTCGACGGCCTTGAAGTGACGGGCGGTGAGGGCGGCGGCCCGCTCCTCGCGCGGGCTGTGCCGCAGATGGCGGAAGCCCTTCATCAGGGCGCCGGTGTCGATGCCCACCGGGCAGTCGAGCGCACAGGTCGAGTCGCCCGCGCAGGTGTCCACGGCGTCGTATCCGTACGCGTCGAGCAGCGCGTCCTGGACGGGCGAGCCGTCGCTCTGGCGCAGCATCTCCCGCCGCAGCACGATCCGTTGCCGGGGTGTGGTCGTCAGGTCGCGGCTGGGGCAGGTCGGCTCGCAGAAGCCGCACTCGATGCACGGGTCCGCGACCCGCTCCACCTTCGGGATCGTCTTGAGGCCGCGCAGATGGGCGCGCGGGTCGCGGTCGAGGACGATCCTCGGCGCGAGCACCCCGTCGGGGTCGATGATCTGCTTGGTCCGCCACATCAGCTCGGTGGCCCTCGGCCCCCACTCCAGCTCCAGGAACGGCGCGATGTTGCGGCCGGTGGCGTGCTCGGCCTTCAGCGAGCCGTCGAAGCGCTCCACGGTGAGGCGGCAGAAGTCGTCCATGAACGCCGCGTACCGCTCGACGTCGGACGGGTCGGCCGCGTCGAACGCCAGCAGGAAGTGGAGGTTGCCGTGGGCCGCGTGGCCCGCGACGGCCGCGTCGAAGCCATGGGTCTCCTGGAGCGCGAGCAGTGCCTCGCAGGCCTCGGCGAGCCGGGCCGGCGGCACCGCGAAGTCCTCGGTGATCAGGGTCGTACCGGCCGGGCGGGAACCGCCGACCGCGGTGACGAACGCCCTGCGGGCCTTCCAGTACCCGGCGATCGCCCCGGCGTCCCGGGTGAACGCGTTGGTCACCGAGGCGACCGGGGCGACCAGGTCGAGCTCGGCGAGGACCTGGGCCGCGGCCCGCTCGTACGCCTCGCGGCCCGCCTGGTCGGCAGCGCGGAACTCCACGAGCAGCGCGGCCGTCTCCTTGGGCAGTGCGGCCCAGTCGGCGGGGACGCCCGCCACGCTCACCGAGGCGCGCAGGGTGTTGCCGTCGATCAGCTCCACGGCGAGCGCCCCGGCCTTGTTGAACAGCGGCACCGCGGCAGCGGCGGCCGGGAGCGTGGGGAAGAAGAGCAGCGCCGTGCTGAGGTGGCGCTCCAGTGGCAGGGTGTCGAAGACGACCTCGGAGATGAAGCCGAAGGTGCCCTCGGAGCCGACCATCAGCCCGCGCAGGATCTCCACCGGCGTCGAGCCGTCGAGGAACGCGTCGAGCCGGTAGCCGTTGGTGTTCTTGATCGCGTACTTGGCGCGGATCCGGGCGGTGAGCTCCGGGTCCGCCTCGATCTCCGCCTTCAGCGCCAGCAGGCCCGCGCACAGGCGGGGTTCGGCGTGCGCCAGGTCCTCGTCGGCGCGCGGGTCGCCGGTGTCGACCACGGTGCCGCTCGGCAGGACGAAGGTGAGCGAGGCGATCGTGCGGTACGAGTTCCGGGTCGTGCCCGCCGTCATCCCGGAGGCGTTGTTGGCGACGACCCCGCCGATCGTGCAGGCGAGTGCGCTGGCCGGGTCGGGGCCGAGCACGCGGCCGTGCCGGACGAGCGCCGCGTTGGCCCGCGCGACCGTCGTGCCGGGCCGGACCCGGGCGCGGGCGCCGCCGTCCAGGACCTCGACACCGGCCCAGTGGCGGCGCACGTCCACCAGGATGTCCTCGCCCTGCGCCTGGCCGTTGAGGCTGGTCCCGGCCGCCCGGAAGACGACCTCGCGGCGCTTTCCGCGCGCGTACGACAGGACGGCCGAGACGTCGTCGATGTCCTCGGCGACCACCACGACCTGGGGGACGAAGCGGTACGGGCTGGCGTCCGAGGCGTACCGCACCAGGTCGGAGACCTTCCACAGCACCTTGCCGGCGCCGAGCAGGGCGGTCAGCTCGCCGCGCAGCGGCTCCGGGGTGCCGCCCGCGAGCCGGTCCGGGACCCGGTCGGGGGACTCGGTGCGCCGCCCGGAGGGGCGCAGGGCTTGCGGCTTCGGCTCCAGGAGCGGCATGCGGCGGATCCCCTCAGCAGCGGCGCTCCGGCACTCCGTCGACCAGAGCGGACAGCAGACCGCCGAGCACCTCGCGCTGGCCGGTGGTCAGCGGCGCCAGGATCTCCTCCGCCGCGCCCCGGCGCGCGCCGCGCAGTGAACGCAGCGTCGCCCGGCCGGTGTCGGTGAGCTCGATGCGCACCACGCGGCGGTTGGTCGGGTCGGGGACCCGGCGCACGTTGCCACTCTCCTCCAGCGCGTCGACCAGGGTGGTCACGGCGCGCGGGACCACCTCCAGACGGGCGGCGAGATCGGCCATGCGGGGCGGGCTCTCGTAGTGCGCGACCGTCCGCAGCAGCCGGGACTGGGCGGGGGTGATGCCGACCGGCTCCAGGTGCTGCTTGTGGATGCGGTGGAGTCGGCGGGTGAGCCGGAGCAGCTGCTCGGCCAGCACGCCGTCGGCGTCGGTGGTGCTCATACGGGAACAATATCAGGACCTAGTGCATTGTGAGCATAGGTAACAGTGAGCTATGCTCCACAAAGCCAGAGTCCTGTCAGTGGCGTCGCCGCGGTGACTGCGAGTCGCAGTGACTGAGTCGCAGTGGCCATGAGTGGCGCCGTCCTGCCGTCTCACCCCTTCGAAGGAGCCCATGCACCCCGAGGAATCCTCCTGGACGCCCCCGCCCCGTGACCGCGAAGAGCCGCCCGCCCAGACGCGGCGCATCCTGCGGCTCTTCCGCCCCTACCGCGGCCGGCTGGCGGTCGTCGGCCTGCTGGTCGCCGCGTCCTCACTCGTCTCGGTCGCCTCGCCGTTCCTGCTGCGCGAGATCCTGGACGTCGCCATCCCGCAGGGCCGCACCGGGCTGCTCAGCCTGCTCGCCCTGGGCATGCTCGCGACCGCGGTCGTCACCGGTGTCTTCGGTGTCCTGCAGACGCTGATCTCGACGACCGTCGGTCAGCGCGTCATGCACGACCTGCGCACCGGTGTCTACGCACAGCTCCAGCGGATGCCGCTCGCCTTCTTCACCCGGACCCGGACCGGCGAGGTCCAGTCCCGCATCGCCAACGACATCGGCGGCATGCAGGCGACCGTCACCTCCACCGCCACCTCGCTCGTCTCCAACCTCACGGCCGTCATAGCCACCGTCGTCGCCATGCTGGCCCTCGACTGGCGGCTGACCGTCGTCTCGCTGCTCCTGCTGCCGGTCTTCGTCTGGATCAGCCGCAAGGTCGGGCGCGAGCGCAAGAAGATCACGACCCAGCGCCAGAAGCAGATGGCCGCGATGGCCGCCGAGGTCACCGAGTCGCTGTCGGTCAGCGGCATCCTGCTCGGCCGCACCATGGGCCGCGCCGACTCGCTCACCAAGTCCTTCGCGGCCGAGTCCGAGCGCCTGGTCGACCTCGAAGTGCGCTCCAGCATGGCCGGGCGGTGGCGGATGTCGACCATAGGCATCGTCATGGCCGCCATGCCCGCCGTCATCTACTGGGCCGCGGGCCTCGCCCTGCAGTCCGGCGGCCCCGCGGTCTCCATCGGCACGCTCGTCGCGTTCGTCTCGCTCCAGCAGGGCCTGTTCCGGCCCGCCGTGAGCCTGCTCTCCACCGGGGTGCAGATGCAGACCTCGCTCGCCCTCTTCCAGCGCATCTTCGAATACCTCGACCTCCCGGTCGACATCACCGAAACCGAGCACCCGGTCCGCCTGGAGAAGGTCCGCGGCGAGATCCGCTTCGAGTCGGTCGACTTCAGTTACGACGAGAAGAGCGGCCCGACGCTCAGCGGGGTCGACCTGGCCGTCCCGGCCGGCGGCAGCCTCGCCGTCGTCGGCCCCACCGGCTCCGGCAAGTCCACGCTCAGCTACCTGGTGCCCCGGCTGTACGACGTGACGGGCGGGCGGGTCACGCTCGACGGCGTCGACGTCCGCGACCTGGACTTCGACACCCTCGCGCGCGCGGTCGGCGTGGTCTCCCAGGAGACCTACCTCTTCCACTCCTCCGTCGCCGACAACCTGCGCTTCGCCAAGCCCGACGCCACCGACGAGGAGCTGGAGGCGGCCGCCCGCACGGCCCAGATCCACGACCACATCGCCTCCCTGCCCGATGGCTACGACACGGTGGTCGGCGAGCGCGGCTACCGCTTCTCCGGCGGCGAGAAGCAGCGGCTCGCCATCGCCCGGACGATCCTGCGCGACCCGCCCGTCCTCATCCTCGACGAGGCGACCAGCGCGCTGGACACCCGTACGGAACACGCCGTGCAGCAGGCCATCGACGCGCTCTCGGCGGGCCGCACCACGATCACCATCGCGCACCGGCTCTCCACCGTCCGCGACGCCGACCAGATCGTCGTGCTGGACGGCGGCCGGACGGCCGAGCGCGGGACGCACGAGCAACTGCTCGACCAGGACGGCAAGTACGCCGCGCTGGTGCGCCGCGACGCACGGCTGGCTCCGGTCGCCTCCTGACGGGGTCCGCCGGGATAGCGTGCCCGTATGACGGAGTCCACGCCCAGGTCCGGGCCCCGGCCCCGGTTCACCCGGCGCGGTCGGCTGCTCCTCGGCGCGCTCGGCCTGCTGCTCGTGGTGGGGGCCGCGGTGCTCGTGCTGGTGCTGCGGGAGACCGGCGGCAAGGTGAAGTCCCTGGTCGTCCCGGAGGGCTGGCGGGCCGGGCAGGTGTACGCGGCGGTCGACAAGAGCCTCGGGGTCGAGGCGGGCACCACTCGCCGGGCGGCGTCCGAGGCCGGGCTCGCCCTCCCGGCCGACGCCCGTGGCAACCCCGAGGGCTATCTCTTCCCGGCCACCTATCCGGTGACCAGGAAGACCACCCCGGGCGGGCTGCTCGCCTATATGGTCGACACCGCCAACAAGCGGTTCGGCAAGGACCACATCGGCGCGGGAGCCCAGCGGCAGGGAATGACGGTCTATCAGACCGTGGTCGTCGCCAGCATCGTGCAGGCCGAGGCCGACACGGCGGCCGACATGGGCAAGGTCTCCCGGGTCGTCCTCAACCGGCTGGCCAAGGGCATGCCGCTGCAGATGGACTCGACGCTCAACTACGCGCTCAACCGCTCCACCCTGACCACCACCCACGCCGACATCCGCACCGACAGCCCGTACAACACCTATGCGCGCGGAGGTCTGCCGCCGACACCGATCGGCAACCCGGGGCAGCAGGCGCTGAACGCGGCGATCGCCCCGCCGCCGGGGGACTGGCTCTACTTCGTCACGGTCGGGCCCGGGGACACGCGCTTCACGGCGGACTATGCGGAACAGCAGCGGAACGTGAAGGAGTTCAACAAGCTCCGCAGCAGCTCGGGGGGCTAGCCCAGCCGCCTCCTTGCTATGTGGGGGGCGCGGGGCTGTGACATTGTGCGGCTCCGCCGCGTGGGCGCGACCAGCCCAAGGCAGCCCGCAGACGCATCACGCCACTTCCAGCGGCGGCGCACTCAGCAGCGCCTTGATCTCCCGAACAGCAGCGCGCCCAGCGCGATTCGCCCCGATCGTGGACGCGGAGGGTCCATAGCCGACCAGATGCACCCGCTCGTCCCTGACGGCCCGGGTGCCGTCGATCTCTATGCCACCCCCGGGCGCCCGCAACCTCAACGGCGCCAAATGGTCGATCACGGGCCGAAACCCGGTAGCCCAGAGGATCACGTCCGCATCCACGACCCGCCCGTCGTCCCATGCCACCCCGCTCGGCGTGATCCGGTCGAACATCGGCAGCCGGTCCAGCACACCGTTCTCGCGCGCCGCGCGGATCGCGTCGTTCACCGGCAGACCGGTCACCGACACCACACTCATCGGCGCCAGCCCCTGGCGTACGCGCTCCTCGACCATCGCGACCGCCGCGCGCCCCCACTCCTCGGTGAACGGGCCCTCCCGGAAGACGGGCGGGCGCCGGGTCACCCAGGTCGTGGCGGCCGCGTAGTCGGCGATCTCCATCAGGTGCTGGGTGCCGGAGGCGCCACCGCCGACCACGACCACGCGCCGACCCGCGAACTCCTCGGGGCCCGGGTAGTCGGCCGTGTGCAGTTGTCGCCCCCGGAACGTCTCCTGGCCCGGGTAGCGGGGCCAGAACGGCCGGTCCCAGGTGCCGGTGGCGTTGATCAGCGCGCGCGTGGCGTACACGCCCTCGGACGTCTCGACGCGCAGCCGGCCGCCCTCGCCCTCCCGTACCGCGCTCACCTCGACCGGCCGGCGCACCCGCAGGCCGAAGGCTTCCTCGTAGTCGGAGAAGTACTCCCCGATCACCTCCGAGGAGGGCCGGGCCGGGTCCGCGCCGGTCAGCTCCATGCCGGGCAGCGCGTGCATGCCGTGCACCTTGCCGTACGTCAGCGAGGGCCAGCGGAACTGCCAGGCGCCGCCCGCCCGGGGCGCGTGGTCGAGGACCACGAAGTCGCGGTCCGGGTCGAACCCCGCCCGGCGCAGATGGTAGGCGCCGGACAGACCCGCCTGTCCGGCGCCGATGACCACCACGTCCACGTCCTGTGCCCCGAAGTCGTTCACGGTTCTACCAACCAAGGGGGGTGCGTGGATCTTCCCGGAGGCCGCGCTGCCCTACCGACCCCCTCCCACCAGCGGTGGAGCCCCGCCGGGAGCCGAGGCCGGGCATCCGCCGGCCGCCGGTACGCCGAGCAGCGGGGAGGCCGGGACCGTGGGCAGAAGGCCCCGCGCGGCTGGCTCGGGGGTGACGCCCTCGCCGAACCAGTACGCCTCCTCCAGATGCGGACAGCCCGAGAGCACGAAGTGCTCGATCCCCAGGTCGTGGTACTCCTCGATCCGGTCCGCCACCTCGCCGTGGCTGCCCACCAGCGCGGTGCCCGCGCCGCCCCGCACCAGGCCAACCCCCGCCCACGCCGCGCGCAGAGTCGCGCGAGACGGTGCAGCCGGGCCGGCCAGGACCCGGTCGATGCCGTCTCGCCGGCCGGACGCGCGGCCTTGCCGGATGGGCGCGAGGATGGGGCCATGTCCGTCTTCACCACGCGCGTCCTGCGCCTCACCACCGGAACGTCCGAGACCGTCACCGATCTGACCGGGGAGTGCGAGCGGTTCCTCCGTGAGGCGTCCGGCGGCGGCGACGGCCTCCTGAACGTCTTCGTACCCCATGCGACGGCCGGGATCGCGGTCATCGAGACCGGCGCGGGCAGCGACGACGACCTGCTGGCCGCCCTGCACATGCTCCTTCCGGCGGACGACCGCTGGCAGCACCGCCACGGCAGCCCCGGCCACGGCCGCGACCACGTACTGCCCGCCCTGGTGCCCCCGCACGCGACGCTGCCGGTGGTCGCGGGGCGGCTGGAGCTGGGCACCTGGCAGTCGGTGTGCCTGGTCGACACCAACAAGGACAACCCCGACCGGCAGGTGCGGCTGAGCTTCCTCGGCTGAGCTTCCCGGGGCCGGGCTTCCGGCCGGGCTTTCTCGGGCCGGGGTTCCTCTGCCAGTGGCGCGCTCCGGTGCCCGGCGCCCCCGCCCGCAGCCCGTCCATGACGAGGTCGAGCAGGCGTCCGGCGCGGGCCTGCCAGTCGCCGTGCGGGTCGATCTGCCAGAGCCCGGCGATGGCGAGGACGAAGTCGTCGGGGGTCACGCCCGGGCGGACGGTGCCGGCCTCGTCGTTCGCGTTCAGGAGCAGTGTGACGGCCGCGGTCACCGGTTCGTGGCCGAGCCCGGCCGGGGTGCCCCGGGCGGTGGCCTTGCGCATCGCGTCGGCCAGTCCGGCCTTGGCCATCGCGTACTGGGCGAGGCGGTCCATCCATTCCCGCAGGGCCCGGTCCGGGGCACGGGTTTCGAGGAGCTGGGCCGCGGTGTCGGCGACCTGCTGCACCTCGTACCGGTAGACCTCCAGGACGAGGGCCTCGCGGTGGGGGAAGTGGCGGTAGAACGTCCCCTGCCCGACCCCCGCCTTCTTGGCGATCGCGCTCAGCGGGGTATCCGCCGAGCGGGTCAGCTCGACGAGAGCCACCTACCGCGTGACGGTGTGCGACGCGCGCCCCGTCTTCGCCACCCGGGAGCGCTTCCCGGAGGCCGACGAGGTGGTGGTCGACTGGCCGCACCGCTATCTGCGGGGCACGGAGACCGACGGGCGCACGGTGCCGTGCGTCCTGACCCACGACGCCGAGTTCGACATCCCGCTCCTGGAGACGGCCCTGCGGCTGCCCGTGGCGTTCGTCGGCGCGATGGGCTCGCGCCGCACCCACGAGGACCGCGACCGCAGGCTGCGCGAGACCGGCCTCACCGAGCGCGAACTGGCCCGGCTGCGCTCACCGATCGGCCTCGACCTCGGTGCCCGTACGCCCGAGGAGACCGCCCTGTCCATCGCCGCGGAGATCGTCGCCGCGCGGCGCGGCGGGACCGGAGTTCCGCTGACGGGCTCGCACCCACCCATTCACCATGACCCGGACGAAAGGGGCACCGGCACGGTTCTGCCCCACGCGGCCGAATGGAACTCACGTCAATCTTTCGCGAGTTGAGCGTATGGCATCATGGCCGCATTGTCCGCGGGGATCAGGGGCCCTGAATCACGGGCTCGTTGAATCAGTGAGGTCAATTCCGTGTTGCCTGACTCAGCGTTACCGTCACCGGAGGACCGTCGGCGCAGGCGCCGTCTGAAAAAGGTCCGCCATACCTGTGAGGCGATGCTCGCGGAGTGGGGCATGGAGCACGGCTGCGGCATCGAGGAACTGCACCGCTTTCTCAGCGTGCAGAACCGGCGGCCGATCCATCTGATTCCGATGCCGTTCCCCGAGCGCCATCTCTTCGGTCTTTGGCTGAAAATGGACGACTTCGACGTCATTGCTTACGAGAAGGCCGCATCGCAGTCACACAAAGAACACATCATCGCCCATGAGCTGGCGCATATCGCCTTCCAGCACCGCGGCTCCGTGAATTTCGACCGCGGTGACGCGGGACAGCTGTTCACCGGCGTCGAACCCGGCGTCGTCCAGAGCATGCTGATGCGCTCGCGCTACAGCGACGACGAGGAGCAGGAGGCCGAGACGATGGCCTCGTTGATCCTGGCCAGGGCCACCAAGCGGTGGCTCGAACCCGCCTGGGGCGTCCCGGAGGAGGCCGCGGAGGTCGTCGCCCGGATCGAGAACGGTGTCGGGAAGCCGGACAACGGATGAATGACAACAGATGAACACTGTCTACGGATTCCTGGCGTGGGCCTGCGCCCTCGGCGGCCTCGCGGCGTTCGCGTACCGGCTGCCGGATCTGCTGCGCAGAAAGCACGACCCGGCCCTGTGGGCGCTGTGCACCTATTTCCTCTGCTCCGGGATCAGCTTCCTGGTCGATCTGGACGCCCTGCGGGTGCACATCTCGGCCCTCTTCGGGCGCCCCAACGTCACCTCGCTCATCGTGCAGGTGGCGGTGGTCGTGCTCACCGCGGCGCAGCAGGTCGTCCTCGTGTACTGGTCGTGTCCGCCCGAAGAGGCCCGGCGCAGGGCCCGGCGCCGGGTGCTGTTCTTCGGCGTCGCCCTCTGTGTACTCGTGGCCGCGTCGATCGCCGTCGGCCCGGTGACGAAGTCCAGAACGGCCACCTCGACGATCCTGCTCAGTATTCAGCACGGCGAATACGCGCTGTACATGTCGTTCTATCTGGTGATTTGTGCGATAGGTCAATTCGAGACCGTGCGGCTTTCCCTGCGGTTCACCAAGATGGCCAACCGGCAATGGCTCAAGGTCGGCATGCGGACGGTGACCCTCGGCGCGAGCCTGATCCTGGTCTACTGCGTCACGCGCAGCATCCAGATCGCCGGCACCAGGCTGCACTTCGACGGATCCGCCCTCGACCCCGTGCAGTGGTCGTGCGGCAGCATCGGGGCCCTGCTCCAGATCACCGGCTGGACCATCCCGTCCTGGGGGATCCACATCACCCGCGCACTCGGCTGGCTGCGCAGCTACCGCTCGTATCTGCGACTGCGGCCGCTGTGGTGGGCGCTGTACCAGGCGTCGCCGGACATCGCACTCGACCCGCCGCGGTGCTGGCCGCGCGACCTCATCCCGCCCCGCGATCTCCACTACAGCCTCTACCGGCGGGTCATCGAGATCCGCGACGGCCAGCTGATCCTGCGCACCTCGCTCTCCCTCGCGGACTTCGCGCGCGAGGCCCGCTCCCTCGATCTGCCCGAGGACCCCACCTCCCCGCTGGGCGAGGCGCTCCAGGTGCGGGCCGTGCTGAGCCGTCCGCCCGAGGAGCGGGCCGAGCAGGCCGACGCCTCCGACATCCCCGCACGGCCGCCGTACGAGGACTTCCGCGACGAGGTGGAGTGGCTGACCGAGGTGGCCTCCTCGTTCACCGCCCTCGCCCAGGGCCGGTCCCGGCGCTCCGAGGTCCGGGTCACCTCATGACCGGGCGGCCGTCCCGGGCCCCTTCGGCCCGCGAGGAGGCGTGCGCCGAGGACCCCGCCGCCCTGACCTCCGCCGCCCTGATCCCCGTGGCCCTGGGCGCGATCGAGCGACTGGTCGCCCTGGACGCCTCACGCGGCGCCACGGCCGCGGTGCCCGCCGTGCGCGAGGCCCTGCGCCGCATCCCGCAGCTGTCGGCCGACCCCGCCCGGCTGCGCCACAGCGACCGCGATCTGCTCGCCGCCCTCGCCGAGTTGAGCGAGGTGATCGGCTGGATCCTCTTCGACGCGGGCCACTACCGCCGGGCGCGCCGGATGAACGGGCGGGCCCTCGCCCTGGCGGAGCTCTGCGGCGACCGGGGCACCGCCCGGCTGACGCTGCTCAACCACAGCATGCTGGAGGCCCACACCGGCCGCCCCAAAGCCGCTCTGGAGACGGCTGCCCGGGTGGCCGGGCCCCGGCCGCTGCCCGCCCTGGTGGGCAGCCTCGTCCTGGTGCGCCGGGCGCACGCGACCGCCATGCTGGGCGGGAGCCGGGAAGCCGTGGCCCTGATCTCCCGCGCCCGCAGCCGCTTCCTCGACGGCGCATCCCCCAACGACCCGCCGTGGGCCTGGTGGATCGACCGGACCGAACTGCTCGGCCACGAGGGCTGGGTGCTGTCCCGGCTGCGCGCCTGGGGCCGGGCCGTCCCCCTGCTGTACGAGGCGGCCACCGCACCCGGCCCGTCCTACCGCCACCTGTTCACCGCTGAGCTCCTGTCCGCGCTGGTACGGGCGCGGGCCTGGGGCGAGGCGGAGGAGCTGATCGCGGAGGTCGCGCCCCGGGCCGCCGGGATCGGCTCCGTACGCACCACCGAGACGCTCGGCGCCACGGCGGTCCGGCTGCTCGCGAGCCCCGGGGCCCCGCCGAACCTGCGGGACGCGGCCGCCTTCCTGCGGGAGTCGCTGCCCGTCGGGCCCGGCGGCCCGGGTCTCCTGATCCCTCGGAACCACCCGGCCTGAGAGCCGCCCGTCCCGAGAACCACGTGTTCCGTGAACCACCGGTTCCGAGAACCATGCCCACCGCCCGTCGACAGACAGGACCCGCATGCTGCACATTCGGATTTCGACGCCCGCGGCCGCCGCCCTCGTGGCGATCGCGCTCCTCTTCGCCACCGGGGGACCGGTGTCCGAGGTCGCCTACGGGACGGCCGCGCCCGCAGCCGCCACCGCGCAGGCCACCGAAGGCCACGGCAGCCCGTACGTCTCCACGCACCTCTACTTCGGCACGGGCCGCCACGACGGCAAACCGCCCATCACCGAGGAGGAGTTCATGAAGTTCGTCGCCGAGGTGGTCACCCCGCGCTTCCCGTCCGGCCTCACCCTCCAGGAGGGGCGCGGCCAGTGGCGCGACAAGGACGGCGACATCAACCGGGAGCGCTCGTACGAGCTGACGGTGCTGTATCCCGTCAAGGAGGCCCGCGCCCGCGACCGCGACATCGAGTACATCCGCCGGCTGTACTGCACGATGTACGAGCTGGAGTCCGTCGGCCGCGCCGACGTCCGGGCACAGGTCAGCTTCTGACGCATCGGCCCCGGACGGCGGCCGCCTACCTCAACTGCCGCCGCACCAGCTCGTGGAGCCGCCCGCCCGTGTCCGCCAGGAGCTCGGCGGGCGGCCCCTGCTGTACGACGCGGCCCTCGGACATCACGATCACGCGGTCGGCGTCCAGCACCGTGGAGAGCCGGTGGGCGATCACGACGCGGGTGGCGTCCAGGGCGCGGGTGCTCTCGATGACGACGCGCTGGGTCTCGTTGTCGAGCGCGCTGGTCGCCTCGTCGAAGAAGAGGATGCGGGGGCGCCGGACCAGGGCCTGGGCGATCATCAGCCGCTGGCGCTGACCGCCGGAGACGGCGCCGCCATTGGCGATCATGGTGTGCAGGCCCATCGGCATGCGCTTGATGTCCTCGGCGAGCCCCGCCATCGCGGCCGCCTCCCACACCTCCTCCTGGGTGAACGCCTCCGCGCCGCAGACGCACTCCAGGATCGACCCGCTGAGCGGCTGGGCGTGCTGGAGGACCACGCCGCACTGGCGGCGCACGGCCGCCCGGTCGAGCGCCGCCAGGTCCTGCCCGTCGTACAGGACACTGCCCGCGACCGGCCGGTCGAAGCCGATCAGCAGCCTCAGCAGGGTCGACTTGCCGCAGCCGCTGGGGCCGACGATCGCCACGAACTCGCCGGGCCGCACCTTCACGGACACCTCGTCCAGGACCAGCGGACCGTCGTCGGTGTAGCGGAAGGAGAGGCCCCGGGCCTCGATCTCCCCGGACAGCGCGCCGGGCTGGGTGCCGGTGCCGCTCACCTCAGGCGCCTCGTCGAGCACCGGCTTGATCTGTTCGAACATCGGCAGTGCGGCGGCGGCCGACAGGAACGCCCCGGTGAGCTGGGTGACCGAGGTCAGCAGCATGGTCACGGAGGTGTTGAAGGTCAGGAACGCACCGGCCGACAGTGTCCCGCGCGCCGGGCCCGCGAGCAGCACGAACATCACCAGTGAACACAGCGGCAGATAGACGGCGTTGAGCACCGTCGTCACGTTCTTGATCCGGTCCGCCCGCTGCTGGAGCTCCCGGCTGCGGGCGAACTCCCGCGCCCACGCCCCGTACGCGAAGCTCTCCGCCGCGGCGACCCGCAGCTTGGGCAGTCCGCGCAGGGTCTGGAACGCCTGGTTGTTGAGCTTGTTGCCGAGCTCGACCAGACGGCGCTGCCAGCGCAGCTCCCAGATGCCCAGGGCGAGGAACACCGCCGCGATCACGGCGAGCATCCCGAGCGCGGTCAGGGCGAGCGGCACGCTGAAGCAGAGCAGCAGTACGAGGTTCATCGCACCGACCGTGCCCGCCTGGACCACGACCGGGGTCAGCCCGGACAGCACCCGGCGAATGGCGCTGACCCCCATCGCCGCGCTCGCCAGTTCACCGGTGGAGCGCTCGGTGAAGAACTTCGTCGGCAGCCTCAACAGCCGGTCCCACACGGCTGGTTGGAGCGTGTTCTCGATACGCCCCTCCATCCGCAGCAGGGTCAGGTTCTGCAGCAGCGAGAAGGCCGCCGCGACGACGCCGCTGACGATGATCGCCAGCGAGACCTGGGCGATGAGGCTGGTCTCGGCCCGGGGTACGAACACCCCGAGCACCTGGCCGGTGGCGAGCGGCACCAGCGCGCCGAGCCCGACCGTCACCAGCCCGGCGAGGACCAGGTTGCGCAGATCGGGACGGGTGCCGCGGAGTCCGAACCGCAGCAGCCCCCACTTGCTCAGCGGCGTCTCGGGCAGCGGCCGGTAGAACATCACAGCCCGCTGCTCGAACTCCTCGGAGTTGGCCGCGCCGACCCGGGTGCGCCGCCCGGTCGCCGGGTTCACCGCCTCGTACCCGCCGCGCCGCCACAGCAGGGCGACCGGCGTTCCGCTCGCCGCCCGGTGGCCCACCAGGGGGCCGGCGTTCTCGCTCCACCAGCTCCCGTCGAGCCGCACCGGGCGGGTCCGGATCCGGGAGGCGACCGCCACCTGCTCGACGGGGTCGATCCGCTCGCTCACCGCGCCGCTCCTGGAAGGCTCCGTGAGCGTGATCCCGGCCGCGCGGGCGACGAGGGAGCACACCGCGTACGTGGCGTCGTCGCTCGCCCCGGCCGTGCGCGAAGGCGCCCTGCCGGGGCGGCCGATGGAGGTCAGCAGGGCCCGGTCGGCCTCGTCGCGGACGGCCTCGCCCGCCTTGATGCCGGCCGCCGTGCGGTCCTCGTGGGCGCGCTCCATGCGCTCGATCCAGCGGTCGAGTGCGGACAGCAGCCGGTGCTGCCGGTTGACCATGCCCTGCCACAGCGCCCCGTCGACCAGCAGATCCCCGGCCGCCTCGGCGCTGAACGCGGCGCCGTACTGGACGCTGCCGGGGGAGACCGGCAGCCACAGGACGTCGTCGTCGGCCACCGGCTCGTCGAACGTCGTACGGCCGTCCAGCGGCGCCTCGAACAGCACGCGCTGGCCGCGCCCCACCCCGAGCGAGAAGGCGTGTTCGAGCAGGCTGAGGGCCTCGTCCCCGGTGTCGTAGTGGCTGCCGTAGCCGCCTTCGTACGCCACCGAATCGGCGTACGCGGACCGGTACAGCTCCCGCAGCGGGATCCGGCGCAGCGCGCACTCGCGCAGGGGCCTGCCGATGAGGGTGTGCTGCGGTCCCTCGACCGGGCCGAGCAGGAGCGTGCCGGGTTCGAGGCGGCCGAGGAAGTGCCAGTGGCCCTGCGCCGCCGCGTCCACCGCGAACAGGTCGAGGGCGCCGCCCACGACGAGCCACAGCACCTGCGGCCCCTCCAGGGAGAAGCCGCGCAGACCGGTGCAGTCGACCTCCTGGCCGAGGCCGCCGAGGGCTGCCAGGACCGGGTCGTGCCCGAGCGCGCCGGGGTCGGCGAGACCGTGTACGGACGTCACCTCAGTGCTCCTTGACCAGCTCGGCGTACGGCCCGCCCGCCGCGAGCAGCTCCTCGTGGCGGCCGCGCTCCACGACGGCGCCGTGGTCCAGGACCACGATCTCGTCGCTGTCGCGGACGGTGCTCAGCCGGTGGGCGATCACGACGCAGGCGCAGCCGCGCCGGCGCAGATTGTCGATGATGACCTGCTCGGTCTCCGCGTCCAGGGCGCTGGTGACCTCGTCGAGGACCAGGATGCTGGGGCGGCGCACCAGGGCGCGGGCGATCTCCAGGCGCTGGCGCTGCCCACCGGAGAAGTTGCGGCCGTCCTGCTCGACGCGGCCGTGGATGCCCCCCGGACGGCGGGCGACGACCTCGTACAGCGCCGCGTCCTGAAGGGCGGCGACGACCGCGTCGTCCGGAATCGACGGATCCCACAGCGCCACGTTGTCCCGCACGGTGCCCTCGAAGAGGAAGACGTCCTGGTCGACGAAGGAGACCGAGGCGGCGAGCGCGCTGCGGGAGATGTCCTCCAGGCGCTGCCCGTCGATACGGATCGAGCCCTCCCACGGCGTGTACAGCCCCGAAATGAGCCGGGACACCGTTGACTTGCCGCTGCCGGAGCCGCCGACGAGCGCCACCTGCTGCCCCGGCCCCACGGACAGCGAGAAGCCGGTGAGCAGCGGCGCGTCCAGCGGGCTGTAGCCGAACGTGATGTCGTCGAGCGTCACATGGCCCTTGAGCCTGCGGGTGCTGTGCTCCGGCTCGTCGCGTGTGTACAGCGCGTCCACCGGGAAGTTCTCCACGTCCTTGAGCCGGGCCACGTCGGCCGCGAAGTCCTGGATCCGTCCCGCCACCGAGTTGAGCCGGGTGACCGGCGCGGTGAAGCGGGTCACCAGCGCCTGGAACGCGACGAGCAGCCCGATCGAGAGGTGCCCCTCGACCGCCCGCAGCCCGCCGATCCACAGGATCAGGGCGCTGTTGAGCGTGGCGAGCAGCGGGGCGACGACACCCAGCCACGCGCTCGGCACCCCGAGGCGCTGCTGCTCCTCCAGGGTGGTGGCGTGCTGCCCCGCCCAGCGGCGGAAGTAGCCGTCCTCGCCACCGGTCGCCTTCATCGTCTCGATCAGCTGGAGGCCGGTGTACGAGGTGTTGGTCAGCCGGGCGCTGTCGGCCCGCAGCTTCTGGGTACGGGTGGCCCGCAGGCGTACCACCACACGCATCGCGACCACGTTGAGGAGCGCGATGCCCACCCCGATGACGGTGAGCTGCGGGTCGTAGGTCCACAGCAGGAAGGCGTAGAGCAGCACCACGACGCCGTCGACGCCCGCCGCGGTGAGGTCGCGGGCCAGGGTCTCGGCCACCGCGTCGTTGGACTGGAGCCGCTGGACGAGGTCGGCGGGGCTGCGCTGGGCGAAGAACGTCACCGGGAGCCGGAGCAGATGCCGGAAGAAGCGGGAGCCGCCGAGCGTCGACGAGATGACGCGCCCGCGCAGCAGGTTGGCCTGCTGGAGCCAGGTCAGCGCGGCGGTGAGCGCCACCATGGTGCCCATGGCCGTGAACAGCACGCCGAGCGGCGAGGTCTGATCACCTATCAGGAAGGTGTCGATGTACGTACGGCTCAGCGCGGGCAGCGTCGCTCCGACCGCCACGAGCAGCAGGCTGGCGAGGAGCGCGACCAGCATCGTGCCGGTGGTGCCGCGCAGCCGCGCGGGCAGCGCCCCGAGCACGCCGGGCCTGCGGCCGCCGCGCCGGAATCCGTCGCCGGGTTCGAGGACCAGGACGACACCGGTGAAGCTGGTGTCGAAGTCCTCGGCGGGCACGAACCTGCGGCCCTTGTCGGGGTCGTTGATGTACACGCCCCGCCGTCCGAAGCGGCGGCCGATGCCGTCGTAGACGACATAGTGGTTGAACTCCCAGAACAGGATGGCGGGCGCGCGCACCTCCGCCAGCGCGGCGGGCTCCATCTGCATGCCCTTGGCCGTGAGCCCGTAACTGCGGGCGGCCTTCAGTACGTTGCTGGCCCGCGAGCCGTCGCGCGAGACGCCGCACGCGATGCGCAGCTCCTCCAGCGGCACATGGCGGCCGTGGTGCGCGAGCACCATCGCCAGCGAGGCGGCGCCGCACTCCAGGGCCTCCATCTGGAGGACGGTGGGGCTGCGCACGGTCCTCGCCCGCTTCGCCTTGGGCGCCGGCCGGGCACGGCGCCTGCCCGCCGGTGCGCTCTCGGGGCGGTGGCGGCCGCGGCCGGGGGGCGGGAGCTGCGGGGGTGCGGAGGAGGCGGGCGGTGCGGTCACGGGAGGAGCCAATCGAGGGGACGCTGGTCGGCCAGGTGGACGGAGCCGGTGGCCGGGGTCATGGAGTCGACCGCGTACGGCGGGCCCTGGGCCGAGGACCAGCGGTAGCCGGACTTGGTGGCGGCCGAGCGGTCCAGCTCCACCAGGACCGCGACCGGCCTGCCCTGCCGCGAGAACTGCTCGCCGAGCTGGGCGTCGCCGAGGAAGGCGGCGATCCGCTCGCGGGTCTGGGCGCTGCGGCCGACGGCCGCCACCCTGCCCCGCAGCACCCCGTACCGCTCGCTGGGCACGGACTGCACGGTGAGGTCGACGGGCGCGCCCACCCGGACGGAGGCGCCGCCGCCGCCCGGCACGTACAGCATCGCCATCAGCGGGTCGTCGGCGCCGCCGGTCCGCTCGACGCTGGCCACGTCCGCACCGAGCGCGACGACCGCGCCGATGGCGGCCCTGAGCGTGGTCAGCCGGCCCGCCGCGATGGCGCGGACGACCCGGTCGCCGCGCTCGGTGCGGACCTTGAGCAGCGGCGCTCCGGCAGCGAGGGCCTCGCCCTCCTTGGCGAGCACACCGGTGACCTGTCCGGCCACGGGGCTCTGCAGGACGTAGCTGCCCTGGGCGTGGGTGAGGATGCCGGGCGCGCTCAGGGTGGAGGAGACCGATCCGGTCACCGCCCAGAAGCAGGCGGCGGCCATGACGGCCACGGTGACGGCCAGGACGAGCCGCCCCTGCGGGCGCGCGAAACGCACCGGCAGGTCGAGTTCCTCCGGTGACTGGAGCTTGGAAAGGGCCTGTTGACGAAATTGCACTGGACTCTGCCCTTACCTGGGTACGAATGCGGGAAGCCCCGGAACCGAGCGGGTTCCGGGGCTCGCGCGCAGTCTCAGAGACCGGCGACGAGGCCGGAGGCCAGGCCGGTGACGGCGCCGGTGTTCACACCGGTGGTCGACTCGACCAGACCCGTGACCGAGCCCACGATGCCCGAGACCGGGAGGAGCGAGTCGGCGGTGCCGGTCACGTTGCCGAGCGCGGTGCCGACGAGGCCGCCGGACACGTTGTCGAGGTCGGCGTCGGAGATCTCGCGGGTCTCGACCTGGGGGGTGATGTTCATGGGGAAACTGCCCTTCGTATTGGGGGGAATGGCGTGGGGGGAATCCCTGCGGAGAGGGCCCGTCAGGGGGGCTCCGCATGGGTCAGGATCAAAGCACGCCGACGCGGCGCCCAGCCAATCCCACCGGGCCTGACCAGGCCTTCTCCCGGTGCTGGACTACCTCTGCGTGCAGGTCCGTTGAGGAATCGGTGGCAGCTTCTTCACGAGCTTCACTTCATGAATTCCGTTCGGCCGGGCGCCCTTTCTCCCAAGTGGGACACTCCGGTCCTTATGGCGCCCTCCCGCCGAGGGCGGAGCCGGCCCGGGCGGGCCGGACGTGACCGGTCTGCGCGTGCGGTGTGCAGGTTTGCGGAAGGTGAGGTTCCGGAGTGGAGTAACACAATCAGCGCCCTTGCAGCGCCTTCACGTTGTTGCCGAACGTCCAGCCCTTGGACCCGTCCCAGTTGACCGACCAGGTCATCAGGCCCTTCAGCGCGCCGCCGTAGCGGTTCCACGCCTGCGACACCAGGCTCGGCGCCATATAGCCGCCCCCGGCGCCCGGCTGCGCGGGCAGACCCGGGACCTGCTTGTCGTAGGGGACCTTGACGGTGGTGCCCTGGACGACCAGCCCCTTGTTGAGGCAGTCGGTCTGGGCGGTGAAGCCCTGGACGGTTCCCGCCGAGTACGCGTCGCCGGAGCAGCCGTACATGCTGCCGTTGTAGTACTGCATGTTCAGCCACCACAGCCGGCCGTTGTCCGCGTATTTCTTCACGATGGGCAGATACGCGCCCCAGATCGACCCGTAGGCGACGCTGCCGCCCGTGACGTACGCCGTCTCCGGCGCCATCGTGAGCCCGAAGTCCGACGGCATCCGGGCGAGGACGCCGTCGATGACGCGGACCAGGTTCGCCTGGGAAGTGGAGAGTTGGCCGATGTTTCCGCTGCCCACCAGACCGGTCTCGATGTCGATGTCGATTCCGTCGAAGTTGTACTTCTTGAGGATGGGCACGACCGTCGCGACGAACCTGTCCGCGACCGCGGGGGAGCTCAGGTCGATCCCGGCCGCTGCCCCGCCGATGGAGAGCAGGATCGTCTGTCCGGACGCCTTGGCCGCGCACATCTCCGCCGGGGTGGCGACCTTCACGGTCGCGTCCATCCCGTCCTCCCACAGCGCGGTGCCGTCGGAGCGGATGACGGGGAACGCCGCGTTGAGGACGTTGTAACCGTGCGCGCCGATACGGGAGTCGGTGACCGGGGTCCATCCGAACGGCGGGTGGACGCCGTTGGAGGAGCCGTCCCAGTTCTCCCAGTAGCCCTGGAGCACCTTTCCCGCGGGCTTCGACTTGACCGGGCAGGTGTCGCCCTGGGGCGCGGCGGGCGCGGCCGCGGCGGGCAGCTGCGCGGCGAGGGCCAGCGTCAGGCCGGCTCCCGCGAGACGTAACATCCGACCGAGCATGGGGGTACCTCCTGGGCTGTGGGGAACCTGGAGACGTACGGGTCCGGTTGCGGTACGGGGTCCGGTGCGCCACACCGTAAAGTGGTCCAGACCTTCCGTCAATAGGTCTGGACCAAGCGGGGGCGGGCGTTCCCCGTGGTCCCCTTGGCGCATCCGGGTGGCGGGCCCGGCGGCCGCCGCGTACCGATGGCACGGTGACCCGTCCTCCCGGCCCCTGGTGGGCCGAACTCCCCCCGGCGGCCGGCTCCGCCGTCATGGCGACCGGCATCGTCTCCATCGGCCTGCACCTCATCGGCCACGAGACCTTCTCGCGCGCCGCGCTGGGGCTGACCGGCGCGGTGTGGCTGGTGCTCGCCGCCGACTTCTCGGTCCGGTTCCTGCGCGACCGCCCGCGCTGGCACGCGGAGGCCGACACCCCGCCCGCGCTGACGGCCGTCGCGGCCACGGCCGTGCTCGGCACCCGGCTCTCGGCACTCGGCTGGCAGACGGCAGCCGCCGCCCTGCTCGCACTGGCCACCGCGCTCTGGCCCGGACTGCTGTACTCGGTCGTACGCCACTGGAAACGGCGGATGCCCGGCGGGGCGTTCCTGGTGTGCGTCGCCACCCAGGGGCTCGCGGTGCTCGCGGCCACGCTCGCGGCCATGGGCGAGGGCGACTGGCTGGCCCGGTCGGCCCTCGTCGTCTTCGGCCTCGGGGTGCTGCTCTACGGGGAGGCGCTGGTCCGGTTCGACTTCCGCCAGGTGTGGACCGGGGCGGGCGACCAGTGGATCGCGGGCGGCGCGCTGGCGATCTCGGCACTGGCCGGCTCGAAACTGACCGCGTCCCCGCTGTGGACCGGGAACGCCCACCAGGCCCTGCGCACGGCCACCCTGATCCTGCTCGGCCTCGATCTCGCCTGGTACGCCATCCTGCTGACGGCGGAGGTGGTCCGACCCCGGCCGCACTACGACGTACGGCGCTGGGCCACCGTCTTCCCGTTGGGGATGGCGGCCGTGGCCGCGCTCTCCACCGCCGCCGCCGCGCACGTCACGGGGCTGCGCACACTGGGCGTGGTGCTGCTGTGGGTCGCGGTGGCGGCCTGGCTGCTGACTCTGGTCGGCTTCCTGGTGACCAGGGCGGGCGGGGGAGCGGGACGGCCGCCGGGGAACAGCGCCTCGGTGACCGCCCCGGACCCTGCCGCTACTCCACGGCGGTGACGGCCGTCAGGAGCACCGCCGAGTCCTCCAGGGCCAGCAGGCCGTGGCGCTCCTGGGGAATCTCGCAGAGCTGGCCCGCGCGGAGCTCCTTGTTGCCGCTGTTCGATGTCAGCCGCACATGGCCGCGCAGCACCTGGAGGGTGGCCGAGAGCGGCGCGTTGTGCTCGTCGAGCTCGGAGTCCGAGGTCAGCGCGATCACGCTCTGCCGCAGCGCGCCGTCGTGCACGATGAGATGGGCGCTGCGGCCGTGCGAGGCGAGGTGTGCCTTGGCCAGGTGCTCCTCCGCGAGCGCTGCGAGGTCCTGCATGGGTCTTACCCCCTTGCTGGGCTTGCTGAGCCGGATGGCCGTGCTCCGATTCCGTACGGGCGTCTTCCGTACGGGCGTCGCCCTCAAGACTTCCGGCTCCCGGGCGGGACGCAACTCGGGGGCCGGAAGAAGCGAAGTCCCCGAGGCGTCAGGCGGCCAGCCGCTTCAGGAGCTCGGCGGCCAGCGGACCGGCGGAAGCCGGGTTCTGCCCGGTCACCAGATTGCGGTCGGTGACCACGTGCGGGGCCCACGGCTCGCCCTCCTGGAAGTCGGCGCCGAACTCCACCAGACGGTCCTGGAGCAGCCACTTCGCCTTGTCCGCGAGGCCCGCCTGGGTCTCCTCGGCGTTGCTGAAGCCGGTCAGCCGGTAGCCCGCGAACGCGTTGGAGCCGTCCTCGCCGGTCGCGGCGAGCAGCGCGGCCGGGGCGTGGCACACCACGCCGAGCGGCTTGCCCGAGGCGAGCGCGCCGGTCAGCAGCCTGCCGGAGTCGGCGTTGACCGCCAGGTCCTCCATCGGGCCGTGGCCGCCGGGGTAGAACACCGCGTCGTACGCGTCGAGGTCGACCTCCTCCAGCTTCACCGGGCGCCGCAGCTCGCCCATCGAGGCCAGCGTCCTGGCGACCCGGTCGGCGTTCTCCTGGCCGCCGTTGACCTCGGCGGCGAGGCTGCCCTTGTCGACGGGCGGGACGACCCCGCCGGGCGTGGCGACCACGATCTCGTGGCCCGCCCCGGTGAACGCCTCGTACGGGGCCACGGCCTCCTCCGCCCAGAAGCCGGTCGGGTGCTTGCTGCCGTCGGCGAGCGTCCACTGGTCGGCGCCGGTCATCACGAAAAGGATCTTTGCCATGTCACATGTCTCCGAGGGGAGTCGGGCCGGGCCGGGATGCCGGGGCGGCCCGGGGAAGGTGCGGGCTGCGGCGCCGCGGGCCCGGTGGCCCGTCGCGCCGATGTCCTCGAACGTAGACCTGTCTTCGTTGGGCGGCCAATGGAGAACCCCATGGCAGGTATGGGAAATCCGATGGGTCAGCGGGAATGCGCGCCGGCGCCGGTCTCCTGCTGTGCTCCGGCGGCCCGCCCCACCGCCTCCACCAGCGGCAGCAGCCGGTGCGGGACCCGCTCGCGCAGGGCCACCTCGGTGCGGGTGCGCACCACGCCCGGGAGCTGGATCAGGCGCTGGATGACGTCTTCGAGATGACCGGCGTCACGGGCCACGACGCGCGTCAGCAGATCGCCGCCGCCGGTGATGGAGAACGCCTCGACGATCTCGGGAACGGCCGCGAGCGCGTCGCCCACCTCGTTGAGACGGCCCTGCGTGACCTCGACATGGACGAAGGCGAGCACGGGGTGGCCGAGGGCCGCGGGGGAGAGGAACGGGCCCGTCCCGGTGATCACCCCGTCCCGCTCCAGGCGGTCGAGCCGCGCCTGGAGCGTGCCGCGCGCGATGCCGAGCAGTCGTGCGTACTCGCGCACGCTGGTGCGCGGCCGCTCGATGAGGAGCCGCAGGATCCGGGTGTCGAGCGCGTCCACCGCCATGGTCCGTTGGTCCCTTCCTGGTCCTGTCGTACGTGCTTCAACTATACCAATGGCTCAGTCGAAACGATGCCAGTTGAGCCAGTGTCACTGCGGATGCTTTCCTCTGTACGTAACAAGTAGATGGCGCTGCGCAGCGCCGGGGCGGCGACGACGCCGGTCCCGGACCGCGGCGCCTTCGCCATGTCCGAAGCCGTTGCGCGGCCGTTGTGCGCCCGCGCACCGGCAAGCCGAAGAGGGTGTCTGCTCCAGCGAAGGGGGGCGCGGCGACCGCCGTGAAGAGGATGTTCGTGGCTCCGGATCCGGGGCTGTTGCGACTGAGGGTCTCCGTACGCGCCGTCCTGGGGATCAGCCTGGCGGTCACCGCCGCCGAGCTCTGCGGTATGTCCCTGCCCGCCTCCATCAGCGCGGGCCTCGCCGCGCTCCTCGCGCTCTTCACCGTCGGCGACGCCACCGTCCGGGGCCAGGCGCTCACCACCGCGCTCCTCCCGGCCGTGGGATTCCCCGTACTCGCCCTGGCCACGGCCCTGCACGGCGCCCCACTGCTGCGCGACACCGCCTGGCTCGCCGTGGTCTTCGCGGGGGTCTACGCCCGGCGCTGGGGCCCGCGCGGCCACGCGCTCGGCATCTTCGGCTTCATGATGTTCTTCACGACCCAGTTCCTGCACGCCGTCCCGGCCCAACTGCCCGAGCTGTACGGGGCGATCGCGCTGGCGATCGCCGCCTCGGCGCTGGTCCGCTTCGGCGTGTGGTGCATCGAGCGGCGCACCCCGCCGCCCGCCGCACCGGCCCCGCTCAGCGGCCGGGGGCTGGCCCGGCCCACCACCCGCCAGGCCTTCCAGGCGACGGCGGCGTGCGCCATCGCGGTCGCGGTGGGCCAGTTCCTGTCGGACGAGCGCTGGTACTGGGCCGTCGGCACAGCCTGGTGGATCTTCGTGAACACCGCGTCGCGGGGCGAGACCCTGGTCCGCGGCTTCCGGCGGGTGCTCGGCACGGTCGCGGGCATCGTGGCCGGTCTGCTCGTCGCCCTGCCGCTGCACGGCGCGCCCGCGCCGACGGCCGCGCTGGTCGCCGTCTGCGTCTTCGGGATCTTCTACACGGCGGCGCCGTCGTACAGCTGGATGATGTTCTTCGTCACCGTCATGGCCGGACTGCTGTACGGCCTGCTCGGCGTGCTCCACCCCGGGCTGCTCGTGCTGCGCTTCGAGGAGACCGCGGTGGGCGCCCTCGGCGCGGCGGCGGCCGTCGCGCTCGTCCTGCCGGTCACCACGCACGCGGCGACCGACGCCTGGATCCAGCGCGCGCTGCACTGCGTACGCGGCTGCACCAGCGCGGCGACCCGACGGCTCGCCGGGGACGACGGCGCGGACCCCGCGCCGCACGCCGCCGAGCTTGAGCTGCTGCTCGGCCGCGTCCGCCTCGCGCTGGCGCCGCTGGTCCACCCGCTCAGCCCGCTGAAGGGCCGCAGGTCGCGCGCCCGGCAGATCATCGCCCTGCTCGACGACTGCGCCCGCGAGGTACGCGGCCTGGCCACCGTGGCCGCCGACCCGGCCGCCTCGCACGACGCCCGGCTGACGGCCGCGTGCGACCGGGTCGAGGCGGCGGTGGAGGCCCTGGTGACTCCGGCGGCGCGCGCGTCCGTGGCGACGGCCCCGGCCTCGTCCACGGCCGCCGAGCCCCACCACCCCGCCGCCGAGGCCGCCCTGCGCCATCTGCACGCCCTGGAACACGCCCTCGCGGCCCTGGCCACGCCTCTGCGCACTTCGCCCCGGGCACCGGCGCTCACGGCCTGACCAGGGGCGTTGCGGGAACCGCCTCGCACCCCGGCCTTCAGGGCTCGTCCGGCGCTTCCCCGCGAGCCCGTCCCTTACGGCCTGAGCCCTGGGCTCGCAGGGGGCGCACCCCGCGCCCGACCTCCGCGACACGGCGAGCCACCCGCACCCCCCCCATTTGGTCTAGACCGCCTGCTACGGTCGCCGGAGTCGGCGCCGGGGCCAGCCCCGGTGCGCAGTCGCGCGGAGAGGGGTAGCACGGTGGCCGAGAGCAGCGCCGGGCGGGCATTCATCGGGTCGTTCACCACGGCGGGCGGGAGGGGCGTGACCGTCGCCGCCGTGGACGCGCTGACCGGCGCGCTCACCCCGCTCGGCGCCACCGGCGCCCTCCCCAACCCCTCGTTCCTGGCCCTGTCGGCCGACGCCACGGTGCTGTACGCGGTGGGCGAGAGCGAGCACGGTACCGCCGCCGCCTTCGACGTCACCGGCGACACCCCGGTCCTGCTCGGCGAGCCGGTGCCGGTGGACGGCGCCGCCCCGACCCACCTCGCGCTCGCCGCCGGCCACCTGGTGACCGCCAACTACACCTCGGGCAGCGTCACCACGCTCCCGGTGGGCCCCGACGGCCGCCCGGGCCCCGCCGCGTACGTCCTCAAGCACCACGGCTCCGGCCCGCACCCCAAGCGCCAGAGCGGCCCGCACGCCCACCAGGTGCTGCCCGACCCGAGCGGGCGCTGGCTGCTGAGCGTCGACCTCGGCACCGACTCCGTACGCGTCTGCGCGCTCGACCCGGCGACCGGCGTCCTGCGCCCGCACGGCGAGACCGCGCTGCGCCCCGGCACCGGCCCCCGCCACCTGGCCTTCCACCCCGACGGCCGCCACGCGTACGTCCTCAACGAGCTGGAGCCCACGCTCGTCGTCTGCCGCTGGGACGCCGCCGCGGGCACCCTGGAGCCGCTGGGGGAGACCCGGGTGATCCACGACGGCGTGACGACCGAGACGTTCCCCTCCGAGGTCGTCGTCGGGCGCGACGGACGGTTCCTCTGGGTCGCCAACCGGGGCCACGACTCCATCGCCACGCTCGCGCTCGACCCCGACGGCGAGCACGCCGTTCTGGTGGCCACCGTGGACTGCGGCGGGCGCTGGCCGCGCCATCTGACCCTCGGCCCCTCGGGCCGCCGCCTCTACGCGGCCAACGAGCGCTCCGGCGACGTCACCTGGTTCGACCTCTACGAGGAGAGCGGCATCCCGCGCCGGGCCGGCTCCGTGCCCGCCTCCGCGGCCTCGTGCGTCGTCTTCGGCTGAGGGGGGCTCCTCCCGTACGCGCGAAGGGCCCGCACCCTCACCGGGTGCGGGCCCTTCGCGTCACAAGCGCGCGTACGGGTACCGGGTACGTCAGTGCACGGGGGAGCCCTGCGGCTGCGGCGTGATGCCCAGCGCGGCCGCGTACTGCGACAGCACGAGCTTGCCGATCGCGGGGTAGGCGCCCAGCGGCTCGGCGGCCAGGCAGTCGGCCTCCTTGGCGGCGGCGTCGAGCAGCCCGTCCGCGACCTCGGGGCCGATCAGGTGCGGGGCGACCGCGAGCTGCACCGAGCCGGAGCCGCGCAGCTGCTCGGCCATGGCGGCGATCGAGCCCTCCTGGTCGAGCGCGGCGGCCATCACGGGCACGGCCAGCCGGGCGGCCAGCAGCATGCCGGTGATCCCGGCGGCCTGCACGGCCTCCTCGCCGCCGACCGTCGCCAGGATGATGCCGTCGGCGGCGGTGGCGACCGTGAACAGCCGGGCGCGGTCGGCGCGGGCCAGACCGGCCTCGGAGAGGCGTACGTGCAGGGCCTCGGCGAGCAGCGGGTGCGGGCCGAGGACGTCGGTCAGCTCTGCGGCGGCACGGCTGTCCATGACGGCCTGGCGCACCCGGCGGATCAGGGCGCTGTCGGGGCCCGCGAGCAGCGGCACGACGACGGCGACGGGGCCGTCGGGGGCGGCCATGTCCTGGCCGGCGGCACGGGCCTGCTCGTAGCGGGCGGTGCGCTCGGCGGCGGCGTGCGCGAGCACGGCGTCGAGCGGGGGGAACTCCATGGACGCGGCGTCGGCGTCCAGGTAGCCGATCCGGGCGTCGAGGCCGGGCAGCTCGGAGCGCGCGATGCTGATGACTTCCTCCGCCAGGGCGCGCACGGCGGGGGAAGGAGTACCGGGAACGGCGAGGACGAGCGCGGGCGCACCCTCGGGAGCGACCACCGGCTCCGGGCGGCGGTGCCGCCCTGGCTGGCGGGGTCGCGGCATTCGTACAGGCAGGCCGGATGCGGGCCCAGTGGGGGAGCTCATGGCCCGGCATGCTACTGGCTTTGCGTGCGCGGGTGTTCGGGGAGGGGGCAGGTGAGCGGTATCTGTCCGCATTTATCCCACGAGTGACATTGCCCTCAAGTGTCCTGCTCTGTCGTGACCCACAACATGCGCGGATGGTGCGGCAGTCGCAGCTCCTCACGGGCCAGCGCGGAGGCGATCAGCAGGGCTCCGGCGAGCGGATCTCCCGCCGCGGGGACCGTGCGCGCAGACGGCAGCAGCGCGGCCAGCTCCTCCCGTACGGGGACGAGCAGCGGATCGCCCAAGTGGAACAGGCCACCGGTGAGCGCCACTTCGCATTCGCTCACACTTTCGCTCACGCGTTCGCCAACCGTTTTGTTCGCGCCGTCAGGGTCGAACAGACCGAGGGCCGTGTGGCCGCCCCCGCGCCCGGCGGACCCGTCGGGGCACACCGCGGCCGCCGAATCGGCGATGTTGCGGGCCGCCTCCCGCAGGATCGACGCCGCGACCGCGTCGGACGCGGCGCAGCGCGCCACTTCGGGCGCGAACGACGCCAGCACCGCGGGCCGGTCGGTGCGCGGATACAGCAGCCCGGGCAGCTCCGGCGCCGGGCCGAACAGCGCCTCGGCCCGCTCGCGCAGCGCGGCCGAGCCACCGCGTCGGCCGTCGTGGGCGCGCATCGCCGCTTCCAGCCCCGCGCGGCCGATCCAGGCACCGCCGCCGCAGTCGCCGAGCAGATGGCCCCAGCCGTCGGCCCGCCGCCACCGCGTCAGATCCGTGCCGAGCGCGATCATTCCGGTGCCGGCCGCGACCACCGCCCCGGGGCGCTGGCCGAGTGCTCCCGCGTACGCCGTCACGGCGTCGGCGGCCAGCGCGAGGCGGCGCACCCCGAACGCGCCGGCGAGCGCCGCGGGCAGCTTGGCCCGCAGGTCGTCGCCGAGCGAGGCCATCCCGGCGGCGCCCACGGCCACCGCGGCCACCCGGTCCGCGCCGGTCCGGACCAGCAACTCCAGTGCGGCGGGCACCAGTTGGCCGAGCAGATGCCCGGCGTCGATCCCGGCGGGGCCGGTCCGTACCGGCTCGTCGGACGCCAACACCTCGGCCGGGGCGCCCGCTTCGGCCCGGCCGAGCGCGAACCGCACCCCGGACCCGCCCGAGTCGACCCCGAGCACCCAGGCGTCGCCGCCAGCTGTCACGGCAGGCGCCAGTCGACCGGCTGCGCGCCCTGCCGGACCAGGAGGTCGTTGGCGCGGCTGAACGGCCGCGACCCGAAGAAGCCCCGGTCCGCCGACATCGGCGAGGGGTGCGCGGACTCGATCGCGGGGAGCTCGCCGAGCAGCGGGCGCAGATTGCGGGCGTCGCGCCCCCACAGCACCGAGACCAGCGGGGTGCCGCGCGCGACCAGCGCGCGGATCGCCTGCTCGGTCACCTCCTCCCAGCCCTTGCCGCGGTGCGCGGCGGGCTTGCGGGGCGCCGTGGTCAGCGCCCTGTTCAGGAGCAGGACGCCCTGCTGCGTCCAGGGCGTCAGATCCCCGTTGGCGGGCCTGGGCAGCCCCAGGTCGGTGTGCATCTCACGGAAGATGTTCTCCAGGCTGCCCGGCAGCGGACGCACCTCGGGGGCGACCGAGAAGGAGAGCCCCACGGCGTGCCCCGGCGTCGGATAGGGGTCCTGGCCCACGATCAGGACCCGTACGTCCTGGAACGGCTGCTGGAAGGCCCGCAGCACATGCTGTCCGGCCGGGAGATAGGTGCGCCCCTGCGCGATCTCCTGACGGAGGAAGTCGCCCATAGAGGCGACCTGTCCGGCCACGGGCTCCAGAGCGTCCGCCCACCCGGGCTCGACGATCTCTTTCAACGGTCGTGCTGCCACGGCCGTCACTCTACTGGCGGATCACCGCCGCCCGTACGCAGAGGACGTCGGGCAGGTGCGAGGCGAGCAGGCTCCAGGTGTCCCCGTCGTCCGCGCTCGCGTACACCTCGCCGTTGCGGTTTCCGAAGTACACCCCCGCCGGGTCGGCGTCGTCGGTGCACAGGGCGTCGCGCAGCACCGTGCCGTAGTGCGCCTCTGAAGGCAGCCCGGCCGACAGCGGGTCCCAGGTACGGCCGCCGTCCTCGGTGCGGAAGACCCGGCACTTGTTCTCGGCCGGGACCCGGTCCGAGTCGGCCGTGATCGGGAAGAGGTAGGCGGTGTCCGGGCGGCGGGGGTGGGTCGCGGCGGCGAATCCGAACGTGGACGGCAGGCCCTCGCCGATGTCCTGCCACCGCTCGCCGCCGTCGTCGCTGCGGTAGACGCCCCAGTGGTTCTGCAGGAACAGCCGGTCCGGGTCTGCCGCGTCCTGCGCGATCTTGTGCACGCACTGGCCGAACTCGGGGTGCTGGTCGGGCAGGAAGACCGCCGACACGCCCTTGTTGGCGGGCGCCCAGCTCTCGCCGCCGTCCCGGGTGCGGAAGACCCCGGCCGTGGACACCGCGACGGTCACCGCCCGGGCGTCCCGGGGGTCGGTGACGATGGTGTGCAGGCCCTCGCCGCCACCGCCCGGAACCCACTGCGAGCGCGTCGGGTGCTCCCACAGCGGGCGCACCAGGGCGAAGCTCTCGCCGCCGTCCTCGGAGCGGAAGAGCGCGGCCGGTTCCGTCCCCGCGTAAACCACATCGGGCGCCTCCGGGCCCGCCGGGTGCAGCTGCCACACCCGCTCCAGCGACCTGCCGGTGAACTCGGGGAACTTCACGGCCGGCTGGGGTGGCTCCACCCAGGTCTCGCCCAGGTCGTCCGAGCGGAAGACGGAGGGCCCCCAGTGCGCGCTGTCCCCGCCGACGAGCAGTCGGGGAACCGTGCGCCGGGTGTCGATCGCGATCGAATAGACCGCCTGGGCATTGAAGTGCGGACCCCCGAACCGCCAGTCGCCGCCGTGCCTGCGGCCGATGAACAGTCCCTTGCGCGTCCCCACAGTGAGCAGTACGTCGGTCATCCCGACCCCTCCAAAACGCCGTTGTCCCGGATAGTGGCCAGTCTGCACCCGACCACTGACAGCGGCCCCCGCAAATGGCGTCCACGCAGGCCGGAGGGCGTGGGAGGGCTCCGCGAGGCCATCCGGGACACCCACGGCGCCACCCGTCCGGTCCGCCCGGGCCGCATTCACCCGTACGAGAGCGGAGGGGCCATGACGGGGCGCGCCACGGGGGGTTCCTGGCCGGGCGGCGACACGGTGAAGGGCCCGTTCACCGGGGTGGGCGGGCCCCGCGAGATCTTCTGAGAGCGGCCGGGGCCGGGTTCAGATCGCCCAGCCGTACTGGTCCGGCACCTGGACCTCTCCGCCCAGCTCACGTGCAGCCTGAAGGGCCCAGGACGGGTTGCGCAGCAGCTCCCGGCCCAGCAGGATCGCGTCCGCCTCGCCGTTGGCCAGGATCTTCTCGGCCTGAGCCGGCTCGGTGATCAGGCCGACGGTTGCGACGGGCAGCGTGGTCTCGTTGCGTACCCGGGCCGCGAACGGCACCTGGTAGCCGGGTGCGACCGGAATGCGCACCCCGGTCGCGTTGCCGCCGGTGGACACGTCCAGGAGGTCCACGCCGTGCTCCTTGAGCAGCGCGGCGAGGCGGACGGTGTCGTTGCCGTTCCAGCCGCCCTCCTCCAGCCAGTCCGTGGCCGAGATCCGGAAGAACAGCGGCAGCTCCTCGGGCCACACCGCCCGCACCGCGTCGACGACTTCGAGCGCGAAGCGGGTGCGGTTCTCGTACGAGCCGCCGTACGCGTCGGTGCGCTTGTTGGAGTGCGGGGAGAGGAACTCGCCGATCAGATAGCCGTGCGCGCCGTGGATCTCGACGACCTTGAACCCGGCGTCCCGCGCGCGCCGGGCCGCGTCGGCGAACTGGCCGACGATCTCCTTGATCTGATCAACCGTCAGCTCGGCCGGTACGGTGTGCCGCTCGCTGAACGGCACCGGGCTCGGCCCCACTGGCCGCCAACCTTCTTCGGTGCCCGGGGCGAGCGGCGCGCCGCCCTGCCAGGGGCGGTCAGTTGATCCCTTTCGTCCCGCATGAGCTATTTGGATTCCGGGCACCGTGCCCTGCGCCTCCAGGAACGCGGTGATCCGGCGGAAGGCCTCGACCTGGGTGTCGTTCCAGATGCCGAGGTCGGCCGGGGAGATCCGGCCCTCGGGGGCCACCGCGGTGGCCTCGACGAGGATCAGGCCCGTGCCGCCCGCCGCGCGGGCCGCGTAGTGGGCGAAGTGCCAGTCGTTCGCCACGCCCGCGTTCGGGCCGGACACCTCGGCGCCGTACTGGCACATGGGCGCCATCCAGGCCCGGTTCGCAATGGTCAGCGACCGCAGGGTGTAGGGCTCGAACAGGGCACTCGCAGCAGACACGGCAGACTCCATCCAGGACGGCCGAGGCGCCACCGGGCGGCGCCGGGCTCGCTTCGTACGATACGCATCGTAGTACGGGAGATGTCAAACTACGATGGTTCTCGTACAATGAGTGCGTGTCCACAGCAACGAGCAAGCGCGAACTCGACCATCCGGCGCGCGGCGAGATCCGCCTGGAGGCGGTACTGCACGCGCTCTCCGACCCGATCCGGCTGCGGGTGGTCCGCGATCTGGCGGCTGCCGACGGCGCGCTCTCCTGCTCGTACTTCGACCTGCCCGTCACCAAGTCCACAACCACGCACCACTTCCGGGTGCTGCGCGAGAGCGGCGTCATCCAGCAGACCTACCGGGGCACCGCCAAGATGAACGGGCTGCGCCGGACCGACCTGGAGGAGCTCTTCCCCGGGCTGTTCGACCGGATCCTGGAGGCGGTGGCGCTCCAGGGGGAGCGGCTCGGCGGCTGAGCGCCGACTCGGTGGCTGGGTCCGGACTCCCGGCTGAGCCCGGACTCGGCGGCCCAGCGCCGCTCAGCCGCCGAGCCTGTCCAGCCCTGCTCACTGGTCACTGTGGCCAGGCTCCTGCTCACTGGTCACTGTGCCCAGGTCCCTGCTCACTGGTCACTGTGCCCAGGTCCCTGCTCACTGGTCACTGTGCCCAGGTCCCTGCTCACTGGTCACTGTGCCCAGGTCCCTGCTCACCGGTCACCGTGCCCAGGCTCCCGCTCACCCGTCACCGTGCCCCCAGCCCCGTTCGGTCCTGGCCCGTGCTCAGCGCCGCTGAGCCCCGCTCGGCCCCCTCATCCCTCGCCCGCCCCCAGCGCCGCCGTCAGCAGCCCCTCCCAGTCGGCGATCTTCACCGGCCCCCGGCCCAGCGAGCGCCCGAGCTCCGCCTCCGCCCGCTCGATGTCCAGCCAGCCCCGCCACTGGACCGGCCGCAGCCCCGACTCCCGCATGGCGTCCACGGGTTCGCCCTCGACGGGGCGCCGCGAGAGGGCTTCGGTGTCCTCCAGGAGCGAGGTCACCGTCTCCTTGGCGCACGGGCGGTTGGTGCCGATGACGCCGGTCGGGCCGCGCTTGATCCAGCCCGCCACGTACTCGCCGGGCGACGGCACGCCGTCGCGCAGGACGCGTCCGGCCGCGTGCGGGACCGTCCCCGTCGCCGGGTCGAACGGCAGGCCCGCCAGCGGCACGCCCAGATAGCCGACCGCCCGCAGCACCAGCTGCGCCTCGATCTCCTCGTAGGTGCCGGTACCGCGCACGCCCCCGGCCCCGTCCGGGGCCGTGTGCTCGAACCGGACCCCGCCCACCCGCCCGTCCCGCTCCAGGATCTCCACCGGGCGCAGGAAGAACCGCAGCCGCAGTGTGCGCTCCACGCCGCGCGGCTCGCGGTCCGCCGCCGCCCAGCCGCGCAGCACCTCGACGTTGCGGCGGACGGCGGCGGGCAGCGCGGAGGGGTCCGAGCAGGCCGGATCCAGAGCCAGTTCGGCGGCGTCCACCCCGGCCTCGGCGCCCGGCAGCGAGCCCAGCTCGCGCAGCTCCTTCGTGGTGAACTTCGCCTGCGAGGGGCCGCGCCGGGCGACCATGTGCACCTCGCGCACCCGGCTCGCCGCCAGCGCGCCCAGTGCCGCGTGCGGCACGTCGGTGGGGAGCAGCTCGTCGGCGCCGCGCGACAGGATGCGGGCCACGTCGACCGCCACGTTGCCCGCGCCGATGACGACGGCCGAGCGGGCGGTGAGCCATTCGAGGGAGAAGCCGTTCGCTCCGGCGTCGGGGTGGGCGCTGTACCAGGAGACGAAGTCGGTGGCCGAGCAGCTGCCCGGCAGGTCCTCGCCGGGAATGCCGAGCCGGCGGTCGGCGGACGCGCCCACGCAGTACACCACCGCGTGGTAGAGCCGCAGCAGGCGCTCCGGCGAGACGCCCCCGGGGCCGATCTCGACGTGCCCGAGGAAGTTGATCCGCTCGTCCTCCAGAACGGTCCGCAGGTTGTTCTGGAGCGACTTGATCTTCTCGTGGTCGGGCGCCACCCCGTAGCGCACCAGTCCGTACGGGCAGGGCAGCCGGTCCAGGACGTCGACCCGCAGCCCCGGTACCGCGCTCTGGGTGACCAGGGACTGGGCGGTGTAGACCCCGCTCGGCCCGGAACCGACGACGGCTATGCGCAGCACGAAGGGTGCTCCCTTCCCGCAGGAGGATCCCACCAGGGACTCCAGCATCGCACCGGGGTGCGCGCGGCGTCAGGGGACGGCGAGGGGTTTCCCCTGCGGCGGCGGATTGCCGAGCTCCCAGTCGAGCCCGAACCGCTGGAACAGCTCGGCCCGCAGCCGGGGCACCTCCATGGGCGCGCCGGGCAGCAGCGCCGCGAAGACCGCGCCCATCAGGAGCGCGCGCAGCATCGGGTAGTCGGCGTCCACGTCCGTCGAGCCGAACCGCTCCATGGTGTCCCGCAGCAGCCAGGACAGGCGCTGCTGCTCGGGGCACTGCACGAACCCCTCGGCCTGGAGGATCCCGGCCATATGGGCGCGCATCAGCACGGGGTGGACCTTGGTGAGGCTCAGGATGGCGTCGATGGCGCGGGCGAGCCGCTCCCGGCCGTCGTCGGTCCGCGGCTCCTGCTCCAGGCCCGCCTCCAGGGTCAGGTGCATGACCCGGTGGACGGCCGACTGGAGCAGCTGGCGTTTGCCGGGGAAGTAGTACGAGACGAGACCGCGTGCCGAACCGGCCCGGTCGGCGATGTCGCCGAGGGTGGTCGCCTCGTAGCCGCGCTCCGCCACCAGCTCGACCGTCGCCTGGAGCAGCCGTTCGCGGGAACGTCGGCGCAACTCTTCATTGACCGATGCGCTGCGCGGGGACATGCTGTAACTCCTGCGTTGACTGGCTCTGAGCCAATATACTCAGGTCACCGTATGCGGGAACCCCTCCCGGGGGTTCTGGCCTGCGGATTTGCTGCCCTTTCTGGGTGACGCGGGGGATCACCCAGGAGGGGCGGCCCGTAGGTGGCCTGCTCTTCGCCCTGGTCGACGACGTCCAGGACGGGGCTGAGCCCGGCCGGCCGCTCCTCGACCGGCAGATGGTCCACGAAGTGGACGGCGCAGCCCAGTTCCGCGGCGCCGCCGTCCGCCCGGCGGTCGTCGCCCACCATCAGCACCTCGCCCGGCTCCCGCCCGATCGCCTCGCACGCCGCCCGGAACAGCCGCGCGTCCGGCTTCTGCACCCCGTGCTCGTACGACAGGACGTACGCGTCCACCATGGTGTCCAGGTCATGGGCGCGGAAGACCGGCCGCAGGTCCCAGCCGATGTTGCTCACCACCGCCACGCGCGCGCCCCGCTCGCGCAGCCCGGTCAGGACCGCCCGCGCGTCGGGATAGGGACGCCAGGCGGCCGGTGTCATGTGCCGTTCGTAGAGCGCGGTGTACAACTGCGGATCCGGCAGTGTCACCCGTTTCGCGAGCCCGGTGTACGCGGCCCGGTGGAGCTCGGCGCTGCGGTCGCGGGTCGTCCACAGCTCCGCCAGATGCGGCGGCACGTGCGACGGGTCCGCGCCGCCGGGCAGCGCCCCCGCCTCGGTCAACTCATCGGCGTACCGGGTGAGTTGTTCCTCCGGGAGAGTGATGCCCCTCTCGTCGAGGACGGCGTGGAGCCAGTCCCGCGTGGACTCGACGCGGAACAGCGTCCCGGAGAAGTCGAACAGCACACCCTTGATCGCCATGGCCGCGATCCTTCCCCGCGTGCCCCGGCCGCTTCAAGCCCCGTCGGCCGGATGCGGCCGGTTCGCGCCCCATCTGCCGTACGCCGCCGCCGACATGGCCACCAGAGCCGCGCCGATCAGCCAGCCGCCGATCACGTCCGAGAGCCAGTGGACGCCGAGATAGACGCGGGTGAAGCCCACTCCGACCACCGAGACGGCGCCGGCCGCGGCCACCGCCCGCCGCACCGCGGGGCGGGCGCCACGGGCGACGGCCAGCCACAGCAGGAGGCCGAATGTCACCGTCGCGGTGAGCGCGTGGCCCGACGGGAAGGCCGCGTACGACGCGGAATCGACCGGATCCGGCCAGCTGGGCCGTTCCCGCCCGAGCGCCGCCTTCAGGCTCTGCTGGACGAACGTGCCCAGCGTGCTCGTCGCCGCCGCCCACAGCGCCGGGCGCCGTCCGCCGCGTACGAAGAGGGTGACGACCACCACGGCCAGCAGGGCGCGCATCGTCCAGGTGTCCCAGACCCAGTCGGTGAGCACCCGGTTGACGTGGGTGAGCCCCGGCTCCGCCACGGCCCTCCTGTGGAGCCCGTCGGCGACCGTGCGGTCCAGGGACAGCAGCGGCCCCCACTCGGCCGCCACAAGGGCCAGCAGGAGGCCGGAGAGGGCCGCCAGGGCCGCGCCCGCTCGGGCCGGACCGGTGGCGGGGGCGGGGGCGCGCGTCGCCGGGGCTGCGATGGGCATGGGCTCGATCCTCGCTGAGTGCCGACGGGTCGATCTCGTGAGCGCGGGGGCTAGCCCAGGGCGCGCAGGCCCGGGACGAAGGCCACCAGCAGGGGTACGACCGGGACCAGGGCGGCCGCCGCCGTCAGCCGGAGCCGGTGGCCCGCGGTGAGCCGGGGCGAGGCGGCGAGCAGCCGCTTCACCCGCTGCGGGACCTCGCCGTGCGGGGCCGGGCAGGGGCCGAACAGGCCCCGGTCCTCGTTGAGTTCGACCAGGGCGAGCGCGATCGTCAGCCGACCGTACCGCCGTGAGGCGACGTCGTCCGCGGCCAGCTCCACCAGCCGGTGCATCTCGTCGCGGAAGGCCGCGAACACGGGGATCTTCGGGAATCCGTTGGCCAGTGCGGCCGAGCAGTTCAGCAGCCAGTGGTGGCGGGCGCGCGCGTGGCCCTGCTCGTGGGCGAGCACCGCATCGAGCTGACGGCCCTTCAGGCGCCGAAGTGCCGCGGTGGTGATGACCAGTTGGGGGCTGGGTCCAGGCAGCCACCAGGCGTCCGGGCGCTGGGCCTCCAGGACCACCAGCGGCGCCCCGCCGGGCTCCTCGCCGGGCAGCAGCGGCGCGCGCACCAGCAGTTCCGAACGGCGCGCCCGGCGCCCCGCCCGTGCGGCGCGGATCTCCCGGGTGAGCATCGCGGCCGTCCAGGCGCCGCCGCAGAAGAGCAGGACCGCGAGCGCCGCCGACCAGGGGCCGTACGGGCCCAGCGCGTACGCGTCGACCACGGCGCGCGGGGCGGTCGCGAACACCTGCCCCCGTACCGTCTGCCAGGCCGCCGCCGCGCTGAAGACCATCGCGAGCGCGAAGCACAGCAGCACCGCGGCCACCACGCACTGCCAGACCCACAGCGCCACCACCGGCTCGCGCTCGGCCCAGTGGGCGCGCGCGAACAGCCGCGGGGCCACCACGGCGGCCACGACGCCGAGCGCCAGCAACGCGAGGCAGACCATCATGGCCTCAGCCTATGAGCGGCGCCGTCCCCATAGGTACGACCTCGCGCACCAAGTGACGCACGCCACGTTTTGATCACGATCACCGGCGGGCGTCGCCGGGCGGACGTCAGGAGAGCCGCGGAGAGGCCCCGGACGAACCCCCGGCGCACGTCAGAGGGCGAGCAGCATCGCCAGCATGGCGATGCCCATCGACAGCCGGCACGCCAGCGTCAGTTCGGGCCGCGCGCCCCAGCCGGGCGCACCGCCGTCGCGGGCCGGTCCCGCCGCGGGCAGCAGCCGCGCGCCCGTCGTGAGCACATAGCCCACGTAGTAGACGAGCAGCGCGCCGGTGACGAGCGGGATCCCGCCCGCGGGACCCGTGTGGCCCCCGTGTGCCGCGTGGTCGCCCGGGGTGCTCATCGCCAGCGCCATGTAGACCATGGCGAGCGAGCCGATCACGTGGTGCAGATGGTGGCCGTTGCCGTTCCCGCGTGCGCGGGCGAGCCAGCCCGCCCGCAGGGCCGCGGCCCCGAAGACCCCCGCGTACGCGGCGAAGATCCAGGACGGCGGGGACGCGGACGCCGCCGGGACGGCCATCGCGGCCATACCGAAGCCCATCACCGCCTCGCCCCCGGCCGAACTGCGCGCGCGTGCGCAGTCGCTGCGCAGCCGCAGTACGCAGTACGCGCCGGTGGCCGCGCACACCGCCACGAGCAGCCAGCCGGACAGCGCGGTTCCGTGCATGGCACACCTCCCCGCTCGACGTGTCGCCCTGCCGAGGGGTCGATTCCCGTACGGGCCGTGTCGCACGCGGGCGCAAGGACACACAGGGGGGCGCGCGGGGAGCTCGCGGGCCGCCGGGCCACCGGGCTCGTCGCACGGGGTGGCCGAGGTCAGGGGCGGAAACGCAGCGGATGGTCGGCGGGCACCTCGACCACCGCGATCCGTACCCCGTCCGGATCCTGGAGCCACATCTCGATCAGCCCCCACGGCTCGCGCACCGGAGGCCGCAGGATCTCCACCCCGCGCCCGGTCAGCTCCTCGTACGCCTGGGCCGCGTCCGCGACCTGGAGCCACAGCCGCAGACCGGGCGCGGGGGGCGCATCGGCGCGGCCGGACACCTCCAGGAAGCCGCCGCCGAGGAAGTAGACCGTGCCGCGTTCCGGCCCCGTGCCGAACTCGCGGTAGACCGCGAGCCCCAACTGCCCGCCGTAGAAGGCGCGGGAGCGGTCGGGGTCGGTGGGGCGCAGAAGGGTTCTGCTGCTCAGCACATGCACCATGCCGAGGCAGCTTAGGGGCGGGGTTACGCTCGGGGTGCGCCCGCCACGTCATGATGCAGTTGGGAGAACGTTCGCATGGACACCACCCGCGCCGGAGAGCTGAGCTACCGGGACGCGACCGAGGCCGACGTCGAGGAGCTGGTCCCGCTCATCGAGTCGGCCTACCGCGGGGACTCCAGCCGGACCGGCTGGACCACCGAGGCGGACATCCTCGAAGGGCAGCGCACCGACCCGGAGGGGGTGCGCAAGGTGATCACCACGCCCGGCAGCCGGCTGCTCACGGTGGAGCGGGACGGCGCCATCGTCGCCTGCTGCCAGCTCGAACACCGCGGCCACGCCGCCTACTTCGGGATGTTCGCGGTCCGCCCCGGCCTCCAGGGCGGCGGCCTCGGCAAGGAGATCATCGCCGAGGCCGAGCGCTCCGCGCGCGAGGGCTGGGGGGTCACCGAGATGCACATGACGGTGATCTCGGTGCGGGACGAGCTGATCGCCTGGTACGAGCGGCGCGGCTACCGCCGTACGGGAAGGATGACGCCCTTCCCGTACGGCGACGAGCGCTTCGGCATCCCGCAGCGCCAGGACCTCGCCTTCGAGCTCCTGGTGAAGGAACTGGTCTAGCGGTACCGCGGGCGTTTCAGGCCGTGAACCGGCCGGTGCGGCGGATTTCCGGGTAGTCGGTCGTCGCGCCGTCCAGGCCCAGCGCGCGCACCAGCCGCAGATGGTCCTGGGTGTTCACCACCCACCCGATGACCTGTACGGACACGGCGTGCGCCCGCTCGACGTCCTCCAGTGTGAGGCGGCGGATGTCGAGCGAGAGGGCGTGCGCGCCCACCGCCGTGGCCCGCTCCGCGATATCGCTGTCCCAGCGGCTCGCGACCAGGACCGTCCGCACCCCCGGCACCAGCGAGGACATCCGGGCGAGCGCCTCTTCGTGGAACGAGGAGACCGTGACCTGGCCGACGGCATCGCGCGCGTGGATGACGCGCGCGAGCTCGTCGGCGGCCCTGACGTCCTTGATCTCGGCCTGGAGCGGTGAGCCGACCGCGTCCAGGACCTCGTCGAACAGGGGGATGCGCTCGCCCTGACCCGCGTCGAGCTCCCGCAGCTCGGCGACCGTCTTGTCGGCCACCGGGCCCTTTCCGTCCGTGGTGCGGTCCACCTCCGCGTCGTGCAGCACGACGAGCGCGCCGTCCTTGCTGAGGTGCAGATCCAGTTCGATGACGTCCATGCCCGAGCGTTCGGCGCGGACGAAGGAACGCAGGGTGTTCTCCGGCTCGACACCCATGACCCCGCGATGACCGATGGTGAGGAACGTCAAGACAGGCCTCGCTTCCGTCGACGGCGGTTTCCGCGCGGGCAGTCCCGTGCGCACGCGGCAGTGCCGCAGCCTAACGGCCGGGAGGCGCGTTGGACCCCGGCTCGCGCGGGGCAGTGGAGGCGTCCGCCCGGTTGTCACGGGGCGTGCGGGGGCCTGACGGGTCACCCGGAGGTGGGCGAGTCTCCGGGCCCTTGACGCGGGGGAGCACTACGTCTGCGCCGTGGCAGAACCGAGCGCCTCTGTGGATCTCCGCAGGAAGAACAGCGGTCGGTGTGACGGAGCGCAGGATAATTTCCTGGGATCCCCCTTGAGCGGGGGAACCGAACACGGATACGGTGTCTTAACGCGAGGTTCTCCTGTGGAGGAAGTGACATGACGGAAATTCTTGTGCAGGACGTGGCTGCCGAAGGCGTGATCGCCGACCGGCCCGTGGTCGAGCACCCTGCCTGGACCGTGCTCAAGAGTTCCGTCGAGGAGATCCGGCCCTGGCAGTCCAAGGACGGATCCATCGACTTCGACGCCGAGGGTGCACCGGCCCGCGCCGCCGTGGAGGCCGTGGTCGAGCGGATCGTGGCCGCGGTCGAGGAGCTCGCTCCGCTGGTGCCGCACGACGCCGCGTACCACCGCGCACTCGTCGCCGACCTGCGCAAGTGGGCCGACAGCGCCTTCGACGTGCCGGACTTCCTGGACTCGCTGCTCGCCTTCCACCCGGCCGCCGACCGCGCCGACGGGCTGCAGCGCCTGGTCCTCTTCCCCATGTACACGCAGAACGGCAACCCGGACCGCAACCTCGAAGCGGTCGTGCTGCGCATGGTGTGGCCCGACTGGCTGGCCGAGCTGGAGGCCACCCGCTACGACAACCCGCTCTTCTGCGGCATCGCCTTCGAGGACTTCACCGCCGGGTACGACACCCACTCGGCCGTCCTCTTCCCGGAGACCATCGCCGTGCGCGAGGCGCCCGAGCGGTTCACCTGGGGCGGCATCTTCTGCGACCGCGAGGCTGCCCGCTTCCGCCGCGTCACCGAGGCGGCCGTCGAGCTCCTCGGCGTCGACCTGCCCGCGGACATCCGGGAGATGGTGGGCGACCAGGAGCGCTGCGAGAAGGCCTTCGTGCTCTGGGACATGGTCCACGACCGCACCCACAGCCACGGTGACCTGCCGTTCGACCCGTTCATGATCAAGCAGCGCCAGCCGTTCTGGATGTACGGCCTGGAGGAGCTGCGCTGCGACCTCACCGCCTTCAAGGAGGCCGTGAAGCTGGAGGCCGAGGGCAACCAGCACGGCCGCGACGTGCAGTACGCGGTGCTCTTCGACCGGATGTTCCGCTTCCCCGTCTCCGGCGACCGCAACCGCAACTACGACGGCCTCGGCGGCCAGCTGCTCTTCGCGTACCTGCACAAGCACGACGTGGTGCGCTGGACCGACAACAAGCTGCACATCGACTGGGAGCAGGCCCCGCGGGTCACCAACGAGCTCTGCGCCGAGATCGAGAAGCTCTACCGGGACGGCATCGACCGCCCGAAGCTGGTGCACTGGTTCGCCGCGTACGACCTGGTCTCCACCTACCTCGCGCCGCACCCGGGATCCCGCTGGGCCAAGGGCCCGGACGCCCTGGATCTCTCGCTGCCGCCGCGCAAACTCGTCGACGACGTGCTCGCGGACGAGTTTCCCCTGAGCATGTTCTATGAGGCGCTCGCCAAGAAGCTGAAGGACGTGATTGCCTCCACCAAGGGGATCACCGCGGCGAACGCCGAGCGAGCTGCCGCGTGAGCACTCGTGCGGAGGAGACGATCATGAACGGCAACGGGAATGGCAACGGGCCGCTGAGCGGCGCCGTGGTCGCGGTGGCCGGGGCTGCGGGCCCGGCGGGCCGCGCCGCCCTGCTCAGGCTCGCCGAGGCGGGTGCCACCGTGGTGGCGTCCGACGCGGACGCGGCGCGGCTGGCCGAGGCCGTCGACGCGGCGCGCTACGCCCATGGCGGGGCGACCGTCGTGGGCGACACCGTCGACCTGCTCGATCTGGGCGCCACCCGCGAGTGGGCGGCCAGGACCGAGAAGGAGTTCGGCCGGATCGACGGTCTGGTCCACCTCGTGGGCGGCTGGCGCGGCAGCGCCTCCTTCCCGGAGACCGACCTCGCCGACTGGGAGCTGCTGGAGAAGCTGCTCATCAAGACCGTGCAGCACACCTCGCTGGCCTTCCACGACGGGCTGCTGCGCAGCGATCGCGGCCGTTACGTGCTGGTGAGCCAGTCCGGGGCGCACAAGCCCACCGCGAACAACGCCGCGTACAACGCGGGCAAGGCCGCGGCCGAGGCGTGGACCCTCTCGCTCGCCGACGCCTTCCGCAAGGCGGGGGGCGAGGACGGGCCGAACGCCGCTGCTGCCATCCTGGTGATCAAGGCACTGGTGCACGACGCGATGCGCGCCGAGCGCCCGAATGCGAAGTTCGCGGGCTTCACCGACGTCAAGGAGCTGGCCGAGGCCATCGCCGGAGTCTGGGACCGGCCCGCCGTGGAAGTGAATGGACAGCGCCTGTGGCTGACCCCCAAGCCGTGAAGACCGACGCGCGACGGCACCACGACCCCGAGGTGCGCGGCTTCGCCAGCGACAACTACGCGGGCGTGCACCCCGAGGTCCTGGCCGCCATCGCGCTCGCCAACGGCGGGCACCAGGTCGCATACGGAGAGGACGACTACACCGACCACCTCCAGCGAGTCATCCACAGCCACTTCGGTTCCCACGCCGAGGCGTTCCCGGTCTTCAACGGGACGGGCGCCAACGTCGTCGCCCTCCAGGCGCTGACCGACCGCTGGGGCTCGGTGATCTGCGCCGAGTCCGCGCACATCAACGTGGACGAGGGCGGCGCGCCGGAGCGCATGGCGGGCCTGAAGCTGCTCACCGTGGCGACGCCGGACGGCAAGCTCACCCCCGAGCTCATCGACCGGCAGGCCTGGGGCTGGGAGGACGAGCACCGCGCGATGCCGCAGGTCGTCTCGATCACCCAGAACACCGAGCTGGGCACGGTCTACACGCCGGACGAGATCCGCGCGATCTGTGACCACGCGCACCAGCACGGCATGAAGGTGCACCTCGACGGTGCCCGGATAGCCAACGCGGCGGCGTCCCTGAACGTGCCGATGCGCGCGTTCACCAACGCCGCGGGCGTCGACGTGATCTCGTACGGCGGCACCAAGAACGGCATGCTCTTCGGCGAGGCCGTCGTCGTGCTCAATCCGGACGCGGTGCGCCGGATGAAGCACATCCGCAAGATGTCGATGCAGCTCGCCTCCAAGATGCGTTTCGTCTCGGTGCAGCTGGAGGCGCTGCTCGCCAAGGACCTGTGGCTGCGCAACGCGCGCCACGCCAACGCGATGGCGCAGCGGCTCGCCGAGGGCGTCCGCTCGGTCGACGGGGTCGAGATCCTCTACCCGGTCCAGGCGAACGCGGTCTTCGCCCGGCTGCCGCACGACGTGAGCGAGCGGCTGCAGAAGCGCTACCGGTTCTACTTCTGGGACGAGGCGGCCGGCGACGTCCGCTGGATGTGCTCGTACGACACCAGCGAGGACGACGTGGACGGCTTCCTCGCGGCGCTCAAGGAAGAGATGTCCCGCTAGGCGTCCCACCGACTGAGCCGAATATGTATGCGGCCGATCGTAAAGTCATTGACTTGCGGTCGGCCGCTTTCGTACGCTCGCGTGCCATGCGACTCATCCAGCAGAACCCTGAACTCTCGGCGTATCTCGTATCGGACGAGGTCATCGATCACGAGCACCCGCTCGTGGGCGACCTCGCGGCGAAACTCGCGACCGTCGCGCCCGACGCATATTCATACGCCAAGGTCGCCTTCGAATTCGTCCGCGACACCATCCCGCACTCCCAGGACGCGGGCGATCTCCGGGTCACCTGGCGGGCCTCCGACGTCCTGGAGCGGCGCACCGGCATCTGCTACGCCAAGTCCCACGCCTATGCCGCGCTGCTGCGGGCCGAGGGGATACCGGCGGCCCTCTGCTATCAGCGGCTCGCCGACGACGACGGCTCGAACCCCGTCCTCCACGGCCTGGTCGCCCTGAAGCTGCCCGGTGAGCGGGAGTGGGCGCGGCAGGACGTGCGCGGGAACAAGCCCGGGGTCGACGCCCAGTTCTCACTGGGGGAGGAGCGGCTGGCCTGGAAGGTACGGCCGGAGTTCAGTGAGATGGACTATCCAGTACTCTATGATGTACCGCATCCGGTGGTGCTGGCCGCCCTGAAGGCCGCGCCCGACCGTCCGCACCTCTGGCGGACGCTTCCGACCGAACTGTGAGGCACCCCAGACCATGACGCTCACGCTCACCGTGTCCGACGAGGTGTACGCGCTCGCGCCCGGCTTCACCCATGTCGCCGTGGAGGCCCGCGGACTCGTCAACGGCCCCAGCGACGAGGCGAGTTCGGCACTGCTGGACGAGGCCGCCCGGCGGCTGCGTGAGCGGCTCGGCGCGCTCGCCCCCCACGAGGACCCGCACATGGCGGCCTGGCGGGACGCGTACACCGCGTTCGGCGCCAAGCCCTCGCGCACCCGCAACTCGGCCGAGGCGCTCGCCAGGCGCGCGCTCGCCGACGGCGGTCTGCCGCGCATCAACCGGCTCGTCGACGTCTACAACGCGATCAGTGTCGCCCATCTCGTCCCGGTCGGCGGCGAGGACACCGACCACATCGCGGGGTCGATGCGGCTGGTGCGGGCCACCGGCGACGAGCCGTTCCCCACCGTCGCGGGCGGGGAGGCGGCCGTCGAGCACCCGGACGCGGGCGAGGTGGTGTGGTGCGACGACGAGGGCGTGACCTGCCGTCGCTGGAACTGGCGTCAGGGCGTGCGGACCCGGCTCACCGAGGAGTCCGCCAACGCGCTCTTCCTGCTGGAGGGGATGGCTCCGCACTGCGGCCTGGAAGAGGCGGCGGCGGAGCTCGCCGAGCTTTTGGAGAAGGTGAGCCCCGGCGCGCGGATCACCGTCCACGCCCCGGTCGCCGCCTGGGCGTGACGATTCAGCGGCCGCCTCGCGGACTCAGCGGCTGGTGTCGCGCTCGCGCACCTCTTCGGGCGTGGGCGCGGTGCCGCCGAGGTGGGCCGGGATCCACCAGGTGTCCGCGGCGTCCTTGGGGCGTACGGGATAGGCGCGCTGGGCGGCTTCCAGAAGCTCCTGGCACCGCTCGCGCAGCCGCCGGGTGATGGCTCCCGCGTACTGGTCGGCGGGGGCCTCGACCGGCTCGCCGACCCGGATGGTGACGGGGATGTGGCTGCGCTTGAAATTGCGCGGACGGCCCTTGGTCCACACCCGCTGGGTGCCCCACAGCGCCATCGGGATCAGCGGGACCCCGGCCTCCTGGGCGAGCCGGGCCGCGCCCGACTTGAAGCTCTTCAGCGTGAACGACTGCGAGATGGTCGCCTCGGGGAAGACGCCGACGATCTCACCGGAGCGCAGCGAGTCCAGGGCGTGCGCGTACGCGGCCTCACCCTGCTTGCGGTCCACCGGGATGTGCTTCATGCCGCGCATCAGAGGGCCCGAGATCTTGTGCCGGAAGACCGACTCCTTGGCCATGAAGCGGACCAGGCGCTTCTGGGGCAGAGCGGCGAGGCCGGTGAAGATGAAGTCCAGATAGCTGACGTGGTTGCTGACGAGCACCGCGCCGCCGGAGCGTGGGATGTTCTCCGAACCCTGGGTGTCGATCTTCAGGTCGAGCGCCTTGAACATCGTGAGGGCGGCGCCGACGACCGGCCGATAGACGAGTTCTGCCATCTGGCATTGACCCTTCTGGTCCCGGGGAGGGTTCTCCCAGTGGAAGTTACGCAGCCGTAGGTTTTCGGCGTTGGGCAGATCGTGCCCGATACGCGCCGTGGTGGCCAGTCCTGGGGCCTTCGGACGGGGAGATTCTCATCACGTACGCCCAGGTCGGGGCGGGCGGGAATCTTCCGGGCGGCGTGCGGTGCTGATACAGGCGGGACGGCAGGAGCGAGGAGAGGAAGCGCGGTGCGCGAGGAGGGGCCGGGGCTGGGAGCAGCCGAGTTGGGCGCGGAGCTGGGCGAGCGGGCGACCCTGGTGCAGTTCTCCAGCGCGTTCTGTCAGCCCTGCCGGGCAACTCGGCGCACCCTGGCGGACGTTGCCGCGATGGTGGAGGGGGTCGCGCACGTGGAGATCGACGCCGAGGAGCACCTGGCGCTGGTGCGCGCCCTGGACATCCGGGCCACGCCGACCGTCCTGGTCCTGGACCGCGCCGGCCGGATCGTGCGCCGTGCGGCCGGGCAGCCGCGCCGGGCCGATGTGATCGCCGCGCTGGGAGAGGCGGTGTGAGGGACGGTGCGAGCGGGGTGGAGCAGGCCGTGATGGATCTCCCACATCGTAGAAGGCACTTGACTGAGGCCCCCGGCAATCGTCAATCTGACGATGTGCCGACCAGAATCCTTCTCTTCGGGCGCGTCCCTGTGGACCTCGCCCGCAACGCAAGTGCGCGCTGTCCGGGCTGCTGAGCAGTCCACAGCCCCCTCGCACCCACCGCAGAAGGACAACTCCATGACGGCTTCGCCCGAGCTCGGCACCGCACGCGCCGCCTCCCCCCAGCTGTTCCGCGCGGTCTTCCGCCAGCACGCCGCCGGTGTGGCGGTGATCACCGCGCAGCGTGGCGGCCGGCCCGTCGGCTTCACCGCCACCTCCCTCAACTCCGTCGCCGCCGAGCCCCCGTTGCTCTCCTTCGGCATCGGCACCGGCTCCTCCAGCTGGCCCGTGGTCTCCGAGGCCGAGCACATAGGCGTCCACATACTCGGCGAACACCAGGAAGACCTCGCCGCGACCTTCGCCCGCAGCGGCGCCGACCGCTTCGGCGGCGACACCCGCTGGCGGCCGGGCCCCGAGGGCGTGCCGGTCCTGGACGGCGTCCTGGCCTGGCTGGTGTGCCGGGTGGTCGCGCGCATCCCGGCCGGGGACCACCGCATCGTGGTCGGCGAGGCGGTCTTCGGCGAGCCCGCCGGCGCGGGCCGTCCGCTCCTCTACCACCAGGGTCGCTTCAACGCGTTGCGTGACTGAATCGTCTCCGTACTCACCGGTTACTCAGCGTTGGCAACGTCACAGTTCAAAGCGCTTGCTTACGGGGAACACAGTGGGTGTACTGACGAGTAATATTTCGTTCGGAGCGTCGGTCGCCCCGACCGGAAACCGCCCCATCAGGCGCCTATGCTGCGTGCAACAAGGCAGCCCAGAAATGACGATGCAGTAGGAGAGCCGGCGTGAGCTTGAGGATCGTTGTCTGTGTGAAGTACGTGCCCGACGCCACCGGCGACCGGCACTTCGCCGATGACCTGACCGTCGACCGCGACGACGTCGACGGCCTCCTTTCGGAACTCGACGAGTACGCGGTCGAGCAGGCACTGCAGATCGCCGACGAGGCGGACGACGCGGAGATCACCGTGCTGACCGTCGGCCCCGAGGACGCCAAGGACGCGCTGCGCAAGGCGCTCTCCATGGGCGCCGACAAGGCCGTCCACGTCGAGGACGACGACCTGCACGGCACCGATGTCGTCGGCACCTCGCTGGTGCTCGCCAAGGCCATCGAGAAGACCGGTTACGACCTGGTCGTCTGCGGCATGGCCTCGACCGACGGCACCATGGGCGTGCTGCCGGCGCTGCTCGCCGAGCGTCTGAACGTTCCGCAGGTCACGCTGCTCTCCGAGATCTCGGTCGACGGTGGCGTGGTCAAGGGCCGCCGCGACGGAGACACCGCGTCGGAGCAGCTGGAGGCGTCCCTGCCGGCCGTCGTGTCCGTGACGGACCAGTCGGGCGAGGCCCGCTACCCGTCCTTCAAGGGCATCATGGCCGCCAAGAAGAAGCCGGTGGAGTCGCTGGACCTGGGCGACCTGGACCTCGACGCCGACGAGGTCGGCCTTGAGGGCGCCTGGACCGCGGTCGACTCGGCCGCCGAGCGTCCGGCCCGTACCGCCGGCACGATCGTCAAGGACGAGGGCGAGGGCGGCAAGCAGCTGGCCGAGTTCCTCGCGAGCCAGAAGTTCATCTAAGGCTCGTCGACAGCTCGTAGCGCCCAACCGCCCCCAGATTCTTCGTACTTCGCAGGAGATTGAGTCCCATGGCTGAAGTTCTCGTCTATGTCGACCACGTCGACGGCGCCGTCCGCAAGCCCACCCTGGAGCTGCTGACGCTGGCCCGCCGCATCGGCGAGCCGGTCGCGGTCGCCCTCGGTGCCGGCGCCGAGGCCACCGCGCCGGCCCTCGCCGAGCACGGTGCCACCCGTGTGCTGACCGCCGACGCCCCGGAGTTCGCCGACTACCTCGTCGTGCCGAAGGTGGACGCGCTCCAGGCCGCGTACGAGGCGGTGTCCCCGGCCGCCGTGCTCGTCCCGTCCTCCGCCGAGGGCAAGGAGATCGCGGCCCGCCTCGCGGTCCGCATCGGCTCCGGCATCATCACCGACGCCGTCGACCTGGAGGCCGGCGACAAGGGCCCGGTGGCCACGCAGTCGGCGTTCGCCGCCTCGTACACCACCAAGTCCCGCGTCTCCAAGGGCACCCCGGTCATCACGGTCAAGCCGAACTCGGCCGCCGTGGAGGCCGCCCCGGCCGCAGGCGCCGTCGAGGCGCTGGCGGTCACCTTCTCCGCGCAGGCCACCGGCACCAAGGTCGTCGCCCGCACCCCGCGCGAGTCGACCGGCCGCCCCGAGCTGACCGAGGCCGCGATCGTGGTCTCCGGCGGCCGCGGCGTCAACGGCGCCGAGAACTTCGCGATCATCGAGGCGCTGGCCGACTCGCTCGGTGCCGCCGTCGGCGCCTCCCGCGCCGCCGTCGACGCCGGCTGGTACCCGCACTCCAACCAGGTCGGCCAGACCGGCAAGTCGGTCTCGCCGCAGCTGTACATCGCGTCCGGCATCTCCGGTGCCATCCAGCACCGCGCCGGTATGCAGACCTCGAAGACGATCGTGGCGATCAACAAGGACGCCGAGGCCCCGATCTTCGACCTGGTCGACTACGGCGTGGTCGGCGACCTGTTCGACGTCGTGCCGCAGCTGACCGAAGAGGTTCAGACGCGCAAGGGCTGACCTGCTCGTTCGTCCCCCCGGGGGCCGCGTGGTGATCTTCACCGCGCGGCCCCCGGTCGTTTCGGGCAACCATTGACGCGAAGGAAGCCCATCACTAAATTCTGCTATGCGGATCAATGATTCCGTTCAGTGGAAAAAAGAACGTGCGGAGGGTGCAGGATGGGTCAGCAGGAGAAGGTGGCGACGAGCCTCGCGGGCGCGGTCAGCGAGGAGATCAGCGCCTCGCTGGTGGCCGTGGACGAGGAGCTCGCCCGCCGCTACCCGGGCGACCCCGGCACCCGCCAGCCCGTGCACACCGTCTACGTACCCGGTGACCTCTTCGAGGCCGGCACCCTGCGCTCCTGGGGCGACCAGGCGCTGGCCGCCCTCGACGAGCACGCCCCGGACGCCGCCTCCTTCGCGAAGGTCCTCGGTATCGCCGGCGAGCTCGCCGCCCCCGTGTACGACCGGGTGCGCGCCAAGCTGGAGCGCGAGCCGGTGGAAGACCTGCGCGTGGACTTCGAGGACGGCTACGGCCCGCGCCCCGACGCCGAGGAGGACGCGGCGGCCGCCCGCGCCGCCCGTCTGATCGCCGAGGCGTACGGGAACGGCACCGCCGCCCCGTACATGGGCATCCGTATGAAGTGCATGGAGGCGGCGGTACGCGACCGCGGTATCCGCACCACCGACGTCTTCCTCACCGGCCTGATGGAGCACGGCGGCCTGCCCGACGGACTCGTCCTCACCCTGCCGAAGGTCACCTATCCCGAGCAGGTCTCCGCCTTCGTACGGCTCATGGAGGCCTTCGAGAAGGCCCACGGCCTGCCCGCCGGGCGGCTCGGCTTCGAGATCCAGATCGAGACCAGCCAGTCGATCCTCGCCGCCGACGGCACCGCCGCCGTGGCCCGGATGATCGACGCCGCCGAGGGCCGGGCGACCGGCCTGCACTACGGCACCTTCGACTACAGCGCGTGCGTGGGCGTCTCCGCCGCCTACCAGGCCAGCGACCACCCCGCCGCCGACCACGCCAAGGCCGTGATGCAGGTCGCCGCCGCCGGCACCGGCGTACGGGTCTCCGACGGCTCCACCAACGTCCTGCCGATCGGCTCCACCGCCCACGTCCACGAGGCCTGGCGGCTCCACTACGGCCTCACCCGCCGGGCCCTCGCCCGCGCCTACTACCAGGGCTGGGACATGCACCCGGGCCACCTGCCGACCCGGTACGCGGCGGTGTACGCCTTCTACCGCGAGGGCCTGGAGCAGGCCGCGGCCCGCCTCGCCGCCTATGTGGCAAAGGCCGGCGGCGACGTCATGGACGAGCCCGCCACCGCCAAGGCGCTCAGCGGGTTCCTGCTGCGCGGCCTGGACTGCGGCGCCCTCGACAACGAGGAGGTCGCCCGCCTCACCGGCCTCACCCGCGCCGACCTCGACGGCTTCGCCTCCCCGCGCCGCGCGGCCCTCACCGTCACCGCCCCGTAGCCCCCGGGCGCTGTCACCGCCGCCCCGTACTCCGTACGCGACCACAACCGCGACAGGGAACGGGGCAGCGGTGTCTTCGGGGTCCCGCACGCGCCGTCCGCGCCCGTGCCCCAGCCCGTCGCCCCGCCGCGCGAGGCGACCGTACGGGATGTGCTGCCGCACCGGCCCCAGGGCTTCGGCCCGGCGGTCACCCACACCCAGCAGCCCGTGGCATGGTCGCGGCGGCCGTCGCGGCCGTCGTCCCCGCGGGCGCCGGTGTCACGTACGCCCTGGTCGGCACCGGGGACGACGGCACCCGGCAGCAGGCGGTCGGCTCGGCGAGCGGCGCGAGCCCGTCGGCGTCCGGCGCCCAGGACGGCACGGGCGGCGGGGCGACCGCCGCGAGCCCTGGCCCGACCGGCAAGGACGGGCGTACGTCCGCCTCACCCGGCGCGACCCGCCCCGCCAAGGACGGCAAAGGCGGCAAGGGATCCGGCGAGAAGGGCGGCGCCGCGCCCGGCAGGGCGCCGACGGGCGGCCACGCCACCGCGACCCCGGGCGGCGCCGGAGGCACGGCGGGCGGCGGCACCGGCTCCGCGCCCGTCCCTTCCCGCCACTCCATCGGCGCGGGCAGGTTCGGCTGCCAGGTGTGGCGCACCGCGAAGAGCTACCGGCACGACGGCGGCGGGATGGGCGTGCTCAACGCGGGCACCGACTACTTCTACGGCCCAGGTCGACCTGGGCCGCCGCGAGACGTACGGGAAGTGGACCAACACGTACTGGGCGCGCACCGACGACGACAGCGGCAACACCAACGTCCACGTGAGCGTGGTCCACCTCAAGGCGGTGCCAACAACGCGCCGGTGCCGGGGCTGCGGTCCGCTGACCGGCGGCTCGTGTCCTGCGCCGGAAGTTTCTAGGTAGTTCCGGCTCAGGTTCGAACGGCCAACGCGCCTCATCGACGTCCGGAACCCCGGTCTCCGAGGCGCGGCAGGTGTACCGACGGACAATCGGGGCAGGCCACTAGTGGCCGGGCGGGGGCGGGATCTCGCCCGAGCCGCGTGCGATGAGGGTGGTGGGGACCACCACGCGCGCGGGGGCCTCGTCCACGCCGTCGAGGCGGCGGAAGAGCCGTTCCGCCGCCGTGCGGCCGAGCGTCGCGGAGTCCTGCGAGATGACGGTGATGCCGAGCAGATCGGCGAGCTCGATGTCGTCGAAGCCGACGAGGGCGACCGGGTGCTCCCGGCCCGCCAGGGCCCGTACCGCCGTCACGGTCACCCGGTTGTTGCCCGCGAAGATCGCGGTGACGGGGTCGGGGCCGCTCAGCATCGACTCGGCGGCCGCGCGCACGCGCTCCGGCTCGGTGGAGCCGAGCGCGACCCACCCGTCCGCCACCGGCAGCCCCGCCTCCTCCATCGCCGCGCGGTAGCCGCGCAGGCGCTCGGTGGCGGTGTGGATGCGCGGCTGGTCGCCGATGAAGCCGATCCTGCGGTGGCCGTGCGCCACAAGATGCGCGACGCCCTCGCGCGCCCCGCCGAAGCTGTCGGAGAGCACCGCGTCGGCGTCGATCCGGCCGGCCGGCCGGTCCACGAACACGGTCGCGACCCCGGCCTTTATCTCCGGCTCCAGATAGCGGTGGTCGTCGCCCGCCGGGATCACGATCAGCCCGTCGACCCGGCGGGCGCAGAAGGCGAGCACCAGCTCCTGCTCGCGGTCGGCGTCCTCGGCGCTGGAGCCGTTGATCAGCAGCGCCCCGTGCGCCCGGGCGACCTCCTCGATCGCGCGGCTCAGCGGCCCGTAGAACGGGTCGGCCAGATCCTCCAGGACCAGGCCGATGGAGGCGGTGCGCCCCTTGCGCAGCACGCGCGCGCTGTCGTTGCGGCGGAACCCCAGGGCGTCGATGGCCTCCATGACGCGGCGCTCGGTGTCCGGGGTGACACCGGCCTCGCCGTTGACCACCCGGGAGACCGTCTTCAGCCCGACACCGGCGCGGGCGGCGACATCCTTCATGGTGGGCCGGATGCCGTAGCGGGGCTCATGGTGGCGGGCGGTCTCGGCCACGTGCGGTGTCCTGTCGTCGTCGGGGGCTCAGCGGGCCCGGGGCGCTGTGGGCGGGGTGTCCGGGGCGGATCCGAGTGGATCGCGGTGTGGCGTCGAGCATAGGCCCTGGACAACGTTGTCAGGTGAATGGAGACTGTTCATCCGACCAGCTTGGCACCCTCGCCCACCAGGAGATCCGACACCGATGCAGACCGACCTCGTCGCCGCGCTCGACATCGGCGGCACCAAGATCGCCGGAGCGCTGGTGGACGCCGGCGGCCGACTGCTCGCACGGACCCAGCGGGCGACGCCCGCGCAGGAGGACGGCGAGACGGTGGCCCGCGCCGTCGACGAGGTCCTCGCGGAGCTGGCCGGATCCGTGCTGTGGGGGCGGGTCACGGCGCTCGGCATCGGCAGCGCGGGCCCGGTCGACGCGTCCAGCGGGACGGTCAGCCCGGTCAACATCCCCGGCTGGCGCGGGTTTCCGCTGGTGGCGCGGGTGCGGACGGCGACGGGCGGGCTCCCCGTCGAGCTCGTCGGCGACGGTGTGGCGATGACCGCCGCCGAGCACTGGCTGGGCGCGGCCCGCGGCTACGACAACGCGCTGTGCATGGTCGTCTCCACCGGCGTCGGCGGCGGTCTCGTCCTCGGAGGCCGTCTCCACCCTGGCCCCACGGGCAACGCAGGCCACATCGGCCACATCAGCGTCGACCTCGACGGCGATCCCTGTCCGTGCGGGGCGCGCGGCTGTGTGGAGCGGATCGCCAGCGGCCCGAACATCGCCCGCCGCGCGCTGGAGGGAGGCTGGACGCCGGGGCCCGACGGCGACAGCTCGGCGGCAGCCGTGGCCGCCGCCGCCCGCGCCGGGCACCCGGTCGCGCTCGCCTCGTTCGAGCGCGCCGCGCAGGCGCTGGCGGCGGGCATCGCGGCGACCGCGACCCTGACGGAGATCGAGATCGCGGTGATCGGCGGGGGAGTGGCCGGAGCGGGCGACATCCTGTTCGCGCCGCTGCGCCGCGCCCTCCACGACTACGCCACGCTCTCCTTCGTCCAGGGCCTCAAGGTCGCCCCGGCCCTGATGGGTACGGACGCGGGTCTGGTCGGCGCCGCGGCCGCCGCGGCCAGCGCTCCGACGACTCCTCGCCGGGCGGTGCGTGCGGGAAGGTAGCTCCTCATCACCTTCCTCCGGATCCACGGCAGATGAACCGATTCGGCGCCCCTGCTAGCTCTGATCCGGCGACGCGCGTTTGCGGTAGAGCTTGTTGGAGTCTGTTGGAATAGAACTGGTAACGGTTACCCGGAGTCGCGTCAAAACCCTTGACGTCCCCCTTACTTGGGGGTGTGATCCAAGCCACGCGTTCGGTTGTGTTGGGTTACACCCCGAAGGAGGGGGACATGTCGCAGTCAGCGTTCAAAGGTCCTGCTGTGCCCGGGAGCGTGGCGGGACATCGGATGTCCCGGCGCGGTCTCCTGCGGAGCGCCGCGTTCGGCGCCGGGGCGGTCACCCTCCCCTCGCTCCTCTCCGCCTGCGACAGCGGGCCCGGGAGCGACGCGAAGACGATCCGGCTGGGCTCCAACTCGTCGGACGCGGTGCCGAAGAAGGCCTTCGCGGACGCCTTCAAGGCGTACGGGCAGCAGTCCGAGGGCCGCACGGTCAAGGTCAACACCGTCGACCACAACACCTTCCAGGAGAACATCAACCGCTATCTCCAGGGCAAGCCCGACGACGTCTTCATGTGGTTCGCCGGGAACCGTATGCAGTTCTTCGCCAAGAAGGGGCTGCTGCACGACATCAGCGACCTGTGGCAGAACTTCCAGGGCTTCTCGCCGGCGCTGAAGGCGCAGTCGACGGGCGAGGACGGCAAGCAGTACCTCACGCCGTACTACTACTACCCGTGGGCGGTCTTCCACCGCAGAAGCGTCTTCCAGCAGCACGGGTACCAGGCGCCCAGGACGCTCGACGAGTACATCGCGCTCGCCAAGCAGATGCAGAAGGACAAGCTCGTACCGATCGCGCTGTGCGACAAGGACGGCTGGCCCGTGATGGGCACGTTCGACTACATCAACATGCGCACCAACGGATACGACTTCCACCGCGATCTGATGGCCGGCAAGGAGGCGTGGACGGACAAGCGGGTCAAGGAGGTCTTCGACACCTGGCGCAGAATCCTTCCGTACTGCCAGAAGGGCGCCAACGGCCGCACCTGGCAGGAGGCCGCGCAGAGCCTGCAGAAGAAGGAGACGGGCATGGCGGTGTTCGGACTGCCGCACGTGGGGCAGCAGTTCCCGGTGTCCGAGCAGGACGACATCGACTTCTTCCCGTTCCCGGTCATCAACCCGGAGCACGGGCAGGACGCGGTCGAGGCGCCCATCGACGGGTTCCTGCTCGCCAAGAAGTCCAAGAACCTGAAGAACGCGAAGAACCTGGAGAGCGCCAAGGACCTCCTGAAGTGGCTCGCGACGCCCAAGGCCGAGGACATCTACCTCGCCAGTGACCCCAACAACATCGCGGTCAACAGCGGGGCGGACACCTCCAAGTACAGCGCGCTGCAGAAGAAGTCCGTGGAGCTGATCTCCGGCGCCAAGCAGATCTCGCAGTTCATGGACCGCGACACCCGGCCGGACTTCTCCTCCACGGTGATGATCCCGGCACTGCAGAGGTTCATCGGCAACCCGAACGACGTGGACGGGCTGGTCAACGACATCGAGCGGCAGAGGAAGACGATCTTCGCCGCGGACTGACAGATGTCAGTTGTCGGCTGACATCTGATAGCTGACAGGCGTCAATTGGCCAACCCTCGCACCGACTTGGAGTACTCAGCCGTGTCGCTCACCTCCGCACGGCGCGCCGGACGACGAGGACCGCGGCGGTTCACCGCCCGCGACCTCGTCGTCCTCGGCGTGCTGCTGGGCATACCCGTCCTGCTCGACCTCGCCATCGTGTGGGGCCCGACCCTCGCCTCCGTCGTCCTCTCCTTCACCAGCTGGGACGGGATCGGCGACATCAAATGGGTCGGTACGGAGAACTACACCAACATCTTCACCAACTACCCGCCCTTCTGGCCGGCGGTCCGCCACAACCTGATGTGGCTGGCCTTCCTGGGCCTGGTCGCCGTACCGTTCGGGCTGCTGCTCGCCGTGCTGATCGACCGGGGCGTCCGCTTCAGCCGCTTCTACCAGTCGACGCTCTACATGCCGGTCGTCCTGTCGCTCGCCGTCGTCGGCTTCATCGCCCAACTGGTCTTCTCCCGCGACCAGGGCGCCCTGAACGCACTCATCGGCGACAAGCAGAACCCGACCGACTGGCTGGGCGACCCGGACCTCAACATCTGGATGATCCTGCTGGCGGCGGCCTGGCGGCACACGGGTTACGTGATGATCCTCTACCTGGCCGGGCTGAAGGCCGTGGATCCCACGCTCAAGGAAGCGGCGGCGATCGACGGCGCGGGCGAGGCCCAGACGTTCTTCAGGGTCGTGCTGCCGACCCTGCGCCCGGTCAATGTGATCGTGGGCGTGATCACCGTCATCGAGTCGCTGCGGGCCTTCGACATCGTGTACGCGGTCAACCACGGCCGCAACGGGCTCGAAGTGCTCTCCGTGCTCGTCACCGACAACATCATCGGCGAGGCCAGCCGCATCGGCTTCGGCTCCGCCATCGCCGTCGTGCTGCTGACCGTCTCCCTCGGGTTCGTCGTGACGTACCTGGTCCAGGAGATCCGAGGGGAGAAGAGCCGATGACCGTGGACACCGCACCCGTCGCCCCCGTCACCGCCGCGCCCGCGCCGCCCTTGGCCCGGCGCCGCCGCGCCCGCCCCGGCCGCCTGGGCGTGCACGCCTTCCTGATGGCCGTCTCGCTGGCCTTCCTGGCGCCGCTGCTGCTCGCGGTCTACGCGTCGCTGCGCCCGTACGACGAGACGGCCAAATACGGCTACTTCTCGCTCCCCAAGCACCTCTCCTTCGACTACTACAAACAGGCCTTCAGCGACTCCGGCATGACGAAGTACTTCGTCAACACGCTGATCATCGCGGTGCCCGGCGTACTGGTGACCTTGTTCTTCGCGTCATTCGTGGCCTTCGCGGTCTCCCGGCTGAAGCTGCGCGGCGGCATCCTGCTGCTGATGCTGTTCACGGCCGGGAACCTGCTGCCCCAACAGGTCATCGTCACCCCGCTGTACGTGCTGTTCAACCGCATCCCGCTGCCGTACTGGATGTCCGACTCGATGACGATGTTCGACTCGTACTGGGCCGTCATCGTCGTCCACATCGGCTTCCAGATCGGCTTCTGCGTCTTCGTCCTGGCCAATTTCATGCGCACCCTCCCGCAGGAGATCCTGGAGGCGGCTATCGTCGACGGCGCGGGCGTGTGGACCCAGTACTGGCGCATCACCCTGCCCCTGTGCCGCCCTGCCCTGGCAGCCCTGGCCACGCTCCAGTTCACCTGGATGTACAACGACTTCCTGTGGGCCCTGGTCTTCATGTCCGACGGCGACAAACTCCCGGTCACCTCGGCCCTGAACAATCTGCGCGGCCAGTTCTTCACGGACTACAACCTGCTGGCGGCGGGCTCGGTCATCGTGGCGCTCCCAACCCTGCTGGTGTTCCTGCTGCTCCAGAGGCACTTCATCGCGGGGCTGACACTGGGGTCGAGCAAGGGGTAGAGCACGCATCCGCACGTAAAGCGAACAAGTGTCGGGCAACTGGCTGAATCCATGCGGTAACGAATGCGCAACTACCGTTACCCGCGACCCTCGGTAGCGGTGAGATGGCCGTCTCATCGCCCAGGGGGCCACATGAAACACGCACGCATCTCCACCCTCGCCGCCGGATTCGTCGCGGCCGCCGCGCTCGCCCTCACCGGCTGCGGAGGCGGCGACTCCGGGAACGGCAAGGCGGGGGAGACGGTCGTACCCAGCCAGTCGTCGCAGACCCCGACGGCCGTCGCGACCAGCCAGAGCCCGACGCCCACGCCCACTCCGACGCCCACGCCCACTCCCACCGATCCGGCCCCGCTGCTGTCGCTCAGCACCACGCCGGACAGCGGCAGTACGGACGGAGCGGACGCGTCCGGTGGCTCGGGCGATGCGGATGGCTCCGGGTCGTCCGGCGGTTCCAGCACGTCCGGCGGTTCGGATGACTCCGGCAGCTCGGACGACTCCGGCGGCAGTGACGACCACGGCGGTGCCACCGCGCTCTGCAACGACGGTACGTACTCGTACGCGGCCCACCACCAGGGCGCCTGCTCGCACCACCGGGGCGTCGCGGTCTTCTACCGGTAGGCGGCGCGGCCGGGGGCGGGGGTCAGTGCACCGCCCCCGGTGTGTACTGACGCACCACCACCAGGAACGTGTCCGACTCCAGGTCCATCACGACCTCCGCCGGCACGCCCTCGTCGCGGCGGTCGCGCGCGAACTCCTCGGCGGGCCAGCTGCCGCGCGGGCCGCCCGCGGGAAAGCGCTCCAGCACAGTACGACGCATCCGTCGCACCCCCTCACTCTCTTCCGGCACTCGCACAACGATGTTCCCATCAGATGCGTTACGGCCCCCCGTGGCCGGTGCTCATGGGCAAGGACGCGTCGCGCGGCCGGAAAGGCTCGCGCAACGTGCAACAGGGTCGCCACAGTTGTGTACAAGATCAGGGCGCCCGGTTCCGCCCCGGGGTTTCCGTGGCACTCTGTTGCGGGCAATCCACTGGGGGCTATGGAAGAGGGGGAAACCGTGATCGTCTGGATCAACGGTGCGTTCAGCGCGGGCAAGACCAGCACCGCGCGCGAACTGGTCGACCTGATCCCGAACAGCACCTTGTACGACCCCGAGGTGATCGGCGGCGCGCTCCGGTACCTGCTGCCGCAGAAGCGGCTCGCCGAAGTCGGTGACTACCAGGACCTGCCCATCTGGCGGCGGCTCGTGGTGGACGGCGCCGCCGCGCTGCTCGCCGAGGTCTCCGGGGTGCTCGTGGTGCCCATGACACTGCTGCGGCAGGAGTACCGCGACGAGATCTTCGGGGGCCTCGCCTCCCGCCGCATAGCGGTGCGGCATGTGCTCCTGACGCATGAGGAAACGATCCTGCGCACCCGGATCGCCGCCCGTGTCGAAGTTCCCGACGACCCAGAGGCCAGCGAGCGCTGCCGCCAGTGGGCGTACGAGCACATCGAGCCCTACCGGGCGGCCCTCGGCTGGCTGGCGGAGGACGCCCACGCCGTCGACAACGGCGCCCTGACCCCGCGCGAGACCGCCGAGCGCATCGCCGAGGCCGTACGCACCGGAGCCGCTCCCGTCAGCGAGATCGTCCAGACCCCGGAGCCGACCGCCGAGACGCTCGCCGCGGGGGTGCTGCTCTTCGACGAGAGCGACCGGGTGCTGCTGGTGGATCCGACGTACAAGCCGGGCTGGGAGTTCCCCGGCGGCGTGGTGGAGCGCGGCGAGGCGCCCGCCCGGGCGGGCATGCGCGAGGTCGAGGAGGAGATAGGGATACGGCTCGACCGGGTGCCCCGGCTCCTGGTCGTCGACTGGGAGCCGCCCGCCCCGCCGGGCTACGGCGGGCTGCGGCTGCTCTTCGACGGCGGCCGGCTGGACAGCGCAGGGGCCGGGCGGGTCCTGCTGCCGGGCTCCGAACTGCGCGACTGGCGGTTCGTCGGCGAGGAGGAGGCGTCCCGCCTGCTGCCGCCCGCCCGTTACGAACGGCTGCGCTGGGCGCTGCGGGCCCGGGAGAAGTCGACGGTGCTCAACCTGGAGGCGGGAGTGCCGGTGGGCTGAGGCCACCGCCCGTCAGTCCAGTTCCGCCGTCTCCCGCAGCACCTTCGCCGCGTCCCGCGTCAGCGGGTCCCCGTGCCCGAAGCACGCCACCGACGGGGCGAGCGCGGCGAGACGGCGGAAGGATGCCTGCGCGCGGGCGAGGTCGACGTTGAAGACGCCCAGCATCACCTGGCCGATTCCGGCCACGCAGTCGCCCGTGAAGAGCACGCCGTGGCGGGGCAGATGGATGCCGATCGAGCCGTCGGTGTGGCCGGGGGAGTGGACCACCACCGCGCCGCCGCCGAAGTCGAGCACCTCACCGTCCTCGACTTCACGGTCGACCCGCGTCGGGGGTGCCTCCGGCACCGTCAACGCGTGCTCGTACAGCGGAAGTTCCCACTCCAGCAGAACCGGCTCCGGCACCGGCCGCTCGCCCCGGATCACCGGCGCGTCGAGCCGGTGGGCGACCACCTCGGCCCCGTACCGCCCGGCCAGCTCCCCGGCCGCGCCGTAGTGGTCGCGGTGGCCGTGGGTGATCACGATCCGGCGGATGGCGGCCGGGTCGAGGCCGAGGCCGCGGATCGCCTTCTCCATGGGCGCGGCGGCGTTGACGTCACCCGCGTCGACCAGCGTCAACTCGTCCCCGTCGCGCCACAGATACGCCTGGCCGATCGGGAAGCGGAACATGTGCAGTTCGGGAGTGACCCGTACGAGATCCATGCGGCGAACGTACGGCGGCGGTGGCGTCCGCCGCACGGATCTACGCTCTGCGCGATTCCGCCCAGAGCTTGACGGGTTCCCTCACGCCTCCGAAGAGGAGTGACGTTTCATCAGGCCTGCTTGGAGCGCGCGTAGTTGACGAGGAAGTGTGCCTCCGCGACCGAGAGCCGCTCCAGCTCCTGCGGCGACACGCTCTCGTTCACCGCGTGGATCTGCGCCTCCGGCTCGCTCAGCCCGATCAGCAGGATCTCGGCCTGCGGGTAGAGCGCGGCCAGGGTGTTGCAGAGCGGGATGGAGCCGCCCATGCCGGAGGACTGCATCTCCTCGCCCGGGTACGCGATCCGCATCGCCTCGGCCATCGAGGTGTACGCCGGGCTGGTGATGTCCGCGCGGAACGGCTGGCCCTGGCCGACCTGCTCGAGGGAGACCCGCGCGTTCCACGGCGTGTGCTTCTCGATGTGGGCGAACAGCAGCTTGGTCGCCTCGGCCGCGTCCTGGCCGGGCGGCACCCGCAGGCTGATCTGCGCCCGTGCGCTCGCCGGGATGGACGGGGTCGCGCCCGCCACCGGGTGGCAGTCGATCCCGATCACGGTGACGGCCGGACGCGCCCAGATACGGTCGGCCACCGTGCCCGTGCCGGGCAGCCCCACGCCGTCCAGGACCCTGGCGTCCTTGCGGAACTCGCCCTCCGGGTACTGCAGCCCGTCCCACGAGGCCTCGGCGGGCAGCCCCTCGACGGCCGTCTGCCCGTTCTCGTCCCGCAGCGAGTCCAGTACGCGGATGAGCGCGGCCAGCGCGTCGGGCGCCGCGCCGCCGAACTGGCCCGAGTGCAGGTTGCCTTCGAGCGTGTCGATCCGCACCCGGATCATCGTCATGCCGCGCAGGGTCGCGGTGACCGTCGGCAGACCGACCCGGAAGTTGCCGGTGTCGCCGATGACGATCGCGTCGGCCGTCAGCAGCTCGGGGTGCGCCTCGGCGTACCGCTCCAGACCGCCGGTGCCCTGCTCCTCGGAGCCCTCGACGATCACCTTCACGGAGACCGGGACGCCGCCGTTCGCCTTCAGGGCGCGCAGCGCCAGCAGGTGCATGATGAACCCGCCCTTGCAGTCGGCGGCCCCGCGCCCGTACCAGCGGCCGTCGCGCTCGGTCAGCTCGAACGGCGGGCTCAGCCACGCGGACTCGTCCAGCATCGGCTGGACGTCGTAGTGCGCGTACAGCAGCACGGTGGGGGCGTCCGCCGGGCCGGGCAGGAAGCCGTAGACCGACTGGGAGCCGTCGGGGGTGTCGAGGAGGGCCACGTCCCGGAAGCCCTCGTCGCGCAGCGCCCCGGCCACCCACGCCGCGGCCGCCTCGCACTCGCTCCTCGGCGCCACCGCCTCGTCCGCCACCGAATGGAACGCCACCAGTTCCGTGAGCTCCGCCTGCGCACGGGGCATCAGTGAGGTGATGGTCTCGGCGATCGGATTCGCGGTCATGGGCACGCTCCTCGTGGGTGCGACGTTGATGTACGTGTACGCAAGTGCACGTGAATGTATGACGAAGGTAGGGCCGATCCTCCCACAGGGTGGGCGGGCCCTACCGCGCCGTAGGATGCCGTCGTCAGCGTGACCACGGGTCGGATCAGGAGCAGAAGCACATCGTGAGCAGCGAGAACGCAGATGCCGGGACGCAGCGCGACGAGCCGCAGGCCTCGTCCGTGTGGGATGTCGTCGTGGTCGGCGCCGGACCCGCGGGGGCCTCGGCGGCCTACGCGGCGGCGGTCGCGGGCCGGCGGGTGCTCCTCCTGGAGAAGGCCGAGCTGCCCCGCTACAAGACGTGCGGCGGCGGCATCATCGGACCGTCGAGGGACGCACTGCCGCCCGGGTTCGAACTGCCCCTGAAGGAGCGGGTGCACGCGGTCACCTTCTCCCTCAACGGCAAACTCACGCGCACCCGCCGCTCCCGGCAGATGCTCTTCGGCCTGATCGACCGGCCGGAGTTCGACGCCGGCCTGGTCGAGGTGGCCCAGAAGGCGGGCGCCGAACTGCGCACCGGAGTGACCGTCCAGCGCGTCGAGCAGCACGGCTCGGCCGTGCCCGACCGGCGTACGGTGGCGGTCGTCCTGGCCGGCGGCGAGACCGTCCTGGCGCGCGCGGTCGTCGGCGCCGACGGCAGCGCGAGCCGGATAGGAGCGCATGTCGGCGTCAAGCTCGACCAGGTGGACCTCGGCCTGGAGGCGGAGATCCCGGTGCCCGCGACGGTGGCCGAGGACTGGGCGGGCCGGGTGCTCATCGACTGGGGGCCGATGCCCGGGAGTTACGGCTGGGTCTTCCCCAAGGGCGACACGCTCACGGTCGGGGTGATCTCGGCGCGTGGCGAGGGCGCCGGGACCAAGCGGTACCTGGAGGACTTCATCGCCCGGCTCGGCCTCGCCGGGTTCGAGCCCGCGATCTCGTCGGGGCATCTGACCAGGTGCCGCAGCGACGACTCGCCGCTGTCGCGCGGCCGGGTCCTGGTGTGCGGGGACGCGGCGGGGCTGCTGGAGCCGTGGACCCGGGAGGGCATCTCGTTCGCGCTGCGCTCGGGGCGGCTCGCGGGCGAGTGGGCGGTGCGGATCTCGGAGTCCCAGGACGCCGTGGACGCCCGCCGCCAGGCGCTGAACTACGCCTTCGCCATCAAGGCGGGCCTCGGCGTCGAGATGGGCGTGGGCCGCCGGATGCTGGCGCTGTTCGAGAAGCGCCCGACGATGCTGCACGCCGCGATCACCGGCTTCCGCCCGGCCTGGAAGGCCTTCGCGGACATCACCCGTGGCACGACGACCCTGGCGGGCATGGTGCGCTCGCACCCGATGGCGCGGCGCGTCCTGGACATGGTGGACCGCCGCTCCTAGGGCTGAGCCGGGCCCGGGAGGCCGGGCCCGGCTCAGGCGTCGACGGTTATGCGGAAGACCGGGTGGTCGGGCGCGGCGGCGAGCAGTTCGTCGTCGCTCGACTTCGCGGTGACGCCATTGAAGTACTGGTTGACCTCCCACCCCCAGCGCTCCAGGTAGGCGCGCAGGATGGCGGTCTTCTCGCTGTCCGGGACCTCCACGGCGGTGAAGGCGCGGACCTTCCGGCCGACGCGCAGCTCACCGCCGCCCGCCGCCCGCATGTTGCGCACCCACTGGGAGTGCCCGCGGGCCGAGACGAGGTACTGCGCGCCCTCGTACGTGTGCGGATTGACCGGCACGCGCTGCATCTGGCCGCTCTTGCGGCCGCGCACCGACATCTCGGCGGTGCCGGCCAGGCTGAGGCCGTGGCGGGCGAGCCAGCCGATGACGCCGTTCATCTTGACGGTGAAGCGGCTGCCCGGGAGGTAGTACGGCTGCGACGACATCGGGGACTCCCTGCTGTGACTTCGAGAGCACTGCTCTCGCTTGAGAGCAGTCTGCACGGAATCGGTGCTCCAAAGCAAGAGCAGTGCTCTCGAAATTGTTCGGGGCTCACTGGTCGGATCAGTGCTCTCATTCCGGGGCGCCGCTCTCGGTGATGGCAGAATGGCCTCCATGAGCACCGTCCAGGGCGCCCGAGCCCGCGCGCGTACCGAAATCACTGCGGCCATCAAGGACGAGGCGAGGAGACAGCTCGCCGCCGAAGGCGCCTCGAAGCTGTCGCTGCGCGCCGTCGCCCGCGAGCTCGGCATGGTCTCCTCCGCCCTCTACCGCTACTTCCCGAGCCGCGACGACCTGCTCACCGCGCTGATCGTGGACGCCTACGACGCCGTGGGCGAGGCCGCCGAGCGGGCGCTCGCGCAGGCCGGGCCCGCCGACGCGCCCGCCGGGCGGTGGGTCGCCGTCTGCCGGGCCGTGCGGGCCTGGGCGCTGGCCCACCCGCACGAGTACGCGTTGATCTACGGCTCGCCCGTCCCCGGCTACACCGCGCCCCAGGCCACCGTCGGCCCCGCCTCGCGCGTGGGGCTGGTGCTCATCGGGATCGTGCGCGACGCGCACCAGGCCCGGGGCATCGCCGTTCCCCGGCTCGCCCCCGAGTTGCGCGCGGAGGCCGACCGGATGGCCGCCGACTTCGCGCCCGGCCTGCCGCCGGCGGTCGGCCCCGCGCTGGTCGCCGCGTGGGCGCAGCTCTTCGGGCTGATCTCGTTCGAGCTGTTCGGCCAGTTCCACCGCGTCGTCGAGGAGCGGGACGCCTTCTTCGCGCACGCGGCCGCCGGGCTGGCCGCCTCGGTGGGCCTGGTACTCCCCGGGGAGTAGTCGCGGTCACCACGCCGGGCTGACGCCCGGGCGCCCCGCCCGGGGCTAGCGTGGCCGGTATGGAAGAGCGGCACTCAGTGCGCCCCGCCCGCTGCGACGATCCCCCCTGGGCGCGGCGGGGTCCGGCGCCGCGCCCGCCCTGGGCACGGATGTGGGTCCCGGGCGCGGGCGGCGGTGTGGACGCCCGGGGGCGCTCGCGGCTGCCGTGGCCGTCCACCCTGGTGCTGACCGCGGTGGTGCTGGGCGGCTCCACCTTCGCCGCGCACAACCAGACCGGGCGTGCCTCCCTCGACGTCTTCGCCCGGCTGCTGCTCCTCGCGAGCTGCGCGGTGCTGCTGCTGCGCCGCCGCCACCCCGTGCTCGCCGTGTTCGGCTCGGCGGGCGCCGCCATGGTCTACCTCGGCGCCGGATATCCGTACGGGCCGATCTTCCTCGCGGTGGCCGTCGGCTGCTTCGCGGCGATCGTCGCCGGACACCGCCGGGCCGCCTGGGCGGCGGTCGGGATGCTCTGGCTCGGCCATGTCCTGGTCGCCCACTGGCTCTACCGCTGGCTGCCCCCGGGCGGCGACCGGGCCGCGCCCTGGGGGCAGGAACTGGTCGTCGCCGCCTGGGTGCTGGCCATCGTGGCGATCGCCGAGCTCACCCGCGTACGCCGGGAGCAGTGGGCCAGGGCGGGGGCCGAGCGGGCCGCCGCCGACCGGCGGCGCGCCGACGAGGAGCGGCTGCGGATCGCGCGCGAGCTGCACGACGTGCTGGCGCACAGCATCTCGGTCATCAACGTCCAGGCGGGCGTGGGCCTCGCACTGCTCGACTCCGACCCTGAGCAGGCCCGTACCGCGCTGACCACCATCAAGTCCGCCAGCAAGGAGGCGCTGGGCGAGGTGCGCCAGGTGCTCGACACCCTGCGCACCCCGGGCGACGCACCCCGCTCGCCCGCGCCCGGCCTCGACCGGCTGCCCGAGCTCGTCGAACAGGCCGCGGCGGCCGGGCTCACCGTGGAGACCGCCACGACCGGCTCGCCCAGGGCGCTCCCGCCCGGGGCCGATCTCGCCGCCTTCCGTATCGTCCAGGAGGCGCTCACCAATGTGGTGCGCCACTCCGGCTCCCGTGCCGCGCGCGTGGTGCTCGACTACGCGCCCGACGTGCTCGAAGTGCGCGTGGACGACGACGGACCGGCCGGTCCCGGGAACGCGGGCGGCAGTGGGAACGGCCTGATCGGCATGCGGGAGCGGGCCGCCGCGCTCGGTGGCACCATCGAGGCGGGCCCGCGCCCGGACGGCGGCTTCCGGGTGGTCGCCCGGCTCCCGCTCACCCGCACCGCACCCGCCGCACCGAGGGAGACCCCGTGATCCGCGTACTGCTCGCCGACGACCAGTTGCTCGTACGGGCAGGTTTCCGGGCGCTGCTCGATGCCCAGCCGGACATCGAGGTCGCTGGCGAGGCCGCCGACGGCGAGGAGGCGGTGCGTCTGGTGCGCGAACTGCGGCCGGACGTCGTCCTGATGGACATCCGCATGCCCACCCTCGACGGGCTCGCCGCCACCCGGCGGATCACCGGAGACCGGGAACTGGAGGGCGTGAAGGTGGTGATGCTCACCACCTTCGAGCTCGACGAGTACGTCTTCGAGGCGATCCGCGCCGGCGCCTCCGGGTTCCTGGTCAAGGACACCGAGCCGGAGGAACTGCTGCGGGCGGTACGGGCTGTGGTGGACGGGGACGCGCTGCTCTCGCCCGGGGTGACCCGGCGGCTGATCGCCGAGTTCGCCGCCCGCTCCAAGGAACCGGCCACGGCCGAGAGCCTGGGCGAACTGACCGAGCGGGAGCGGGAGGTGATGGCCCTGGTCGGGATCGGGCTCTCCAACGAGGAGATCGCGCGCCGCCTGGTCGTCAGCCCGCTCACCGCCAAGACCCACGTCAGCCGCACCATGGTCAAGCTCGGTGCCCGCGACCGGGCCCAACTGGTGGTGCTGGCCTATGAGTCGGGCCTGGTGCGGCCCGGCTGGCTCGGCTGACGGCGGCCGTCGTCGCCCGCGTACGAGAAGCGCCACAGGACGTGCACGGTCCTGCTGACGAAGGCGAGCACGGCGGCGGCCGACCCGGCCAGGAGCAGCAATCCCCGTGCGGGATGGCGCAGTTCGAAGAGGAAGGCGGGCCCGGCGACCGCGCCGAAGGCGAGCAGGGCGGCCAGCGAGCCGGTCACCACGGCGTACATGATCTCGACGGTGAGGGCGTCGCGTTCGCCCTGGCTCCGGTTGCCCATGGGAGCAGTCTCCGCACAGATACGGCCGACGGGCAAGAAGCACCCGTCGGCCGCACCCTCCCCCGAGGAGGCGTCAGTCGCCGACGGCGACCTTCGCGGGCTCCTGGGTGGCGGCCGCGTCCTCGGCCGGTCCCGCGACGACCAGCGTCCGCCGGTCGGTCTTGGTGCGCAGCCCGGTCAGGGTGATGAGGAGACCGGCGAGCGCGATACCGGTCACCACCATCAGACCCGGCCGGAAACTGTCGAGCAGGTCCTGCGGCGAGTCGCCCCGGTCGCCCGCGGTGATCACGGCCGTCACCACGGCCAGGAAGATCGCGCCGCCCACCTGGATCGAGGTGTTGAGCAGACCCGAGACCATGCCCTGTTCGCTGTCGTCCACGCCGGTGGTGGCCTGGATGTTGAGCGAGGGGAAGACGAGCGCGCAGGCCGCGCCGAGAAGCAGCATCGACGGCAGGATGACCGCGGCGTACTGCGGGGTGAGGCTGATGCGCAGGAACAGGGCGTACGCGAGGACCAGGGCCGCGAAGCCGATGGCGAGGATGCGCGGGGTGCCGAAGCGGTCGACGACCGACCCGATCATCGTCGAGGAGAGGGCGACGAGCACACCGGCGGGCAGGAACGCCAGCGCGGTCTGGAGCGCGGTCCACTGGAGCACCGACTGCATGTACTGGGTGACCATGAACTGGAAGCCGACGTACGAGCCGAAGAAGGCGGCGGCGCCCAGCTGGGTGCGGACCTGGGTGCCGGAGCGGAGCACGCTGAGCCGGACGAGCGGGCTCGCGGTGCGCTGCTCGATCCGTACGAACAGGGTGAGCAGGACGGCGACGGCGAGGAAGGACAGCAGCGTACGGGCGGAGGCCCAGCCGGCTTCGGGCGCCTGGACGACGGTGTAGACGAGCAGCAGCATCGAGCCGGTGCCGGTGATGGCGCCGGGCACGTCGTAGTGGCGCTTGCCCTCGGGGCGGTCGCTGTGCGGGATGAGCTTGAGGCCCGCGACCAGGGCGATCAGGGCGACCGGCGCCGGGAGCAGCATGGTCCAGCGCCAGCTCAGCTGGGTGAGCAGACCGGACAGGACCAGGCCCATGGAGAAGCCGGTGGCGGCGCAGGTGGTGTAGATGGAGAGCGCGCGGTTGCGCTGCGGGCCCTCCTTGAAGGTCGTGGTGATGATCGAGAGGCCGGCGGGCGCGGTGAACGCGGCGCTGAGGCCCTTGATGAAGCGGCTGGCGATCAGCAGCGGCCCGGAGTCGACGAGCCCGCCGAGCAGCGAGGCCAGCGCGAAGACGCCGAGCGCGATGAGGAACACCTGGCGGCGGCCCATCAGGTCGGCCGCGCGGCCGCCGAGGAGCAGCAGGCCGCCGTAGCCCAGGATGTAGCCGCTGACGATCCACTGGAGCGTCGAGGTGGTGAGGTCCAGATCGGTGGCGATCGAGGGCAGGGCGACGCCGACCATGGAGACGTCGAGGGCGTCGAGGAACATCGCGGCGCACAGCACCAGCAGGGTGCCCCACAGCCGGGGGCTCCAACGCTCTTGGCTGGACGGGACGTTGAGCGGAGTCGTCATGCGGAGCAGACTACATGCACATGCATCGAGTGCAAGTGCATTTAATTACAGTGCAACAAAGAGCGGCTTCTCTGCTAACGTGCGGCCATGGCAGCCAAGAAGTCGGAGCGCATGCTCGTGGACGAGTGGCGTGGCATCCTCGCGGTGCATGCGCGCACGACGTGCGAGCTCGATCGCGAGCTGCATCAGTACGGCATCGGAGCGAGCGACTTCGAGGTGCTCGACGTGCTCGTGGAGGGGCGTGCGGAGGACGGCGGTACGGCGTACCGCGTCCAGGAGCTCGCCTCACGCGTCCATCTGAGCCAGAGCGCCCTCTCCCGCCTGATCGGCAGGCTGGAGAAGGAGGACCTGGTCACCCGCGGGATGTGCAGCGAGGACCGGCGGGGCGTCCGGGTCATGATCACGGACAAGGGCCGGGCGCGCCACGCGGAGGTGCGACCGCTGCAACGCGCGGTGCTCTCCCGGATGCTGGCGGACCGGCCCTCGTAGCGCCCGCGGTACGGCGGCGGGGTCACGGCCGCGCGTGCCATGACCCCGCGCGGGCCGTGCGGTGCCGGGGCTACTTCCAGGTGATGGCCGAGTTCGCCTGCCACAGCTCGGCGAGCGACGCGTCGCCCGCAAGGGCAACGGACGAGAGCGGCCGTCGGTTCCACAGCGTCAGATACAGCTCGTGCGCGGTGCCGCTCAGCTCGCAGTCGGCGGGGCCGTCGTCGTCCTGGACCGTGCGCGGCACCCCGTCCGACAGATGCGCGGTCCACACCGCGTCCGTGTCCGTCGTCCGCACGCGAAGGGTGCGCGGCGTCCGCGTCCGCACCCGGCTCTGCTCCCGGGCGTGGAAGCCGCGCAGCAGTTCGTCGATGCCGTCGACGGCGAACTCCGGCTCCGGCGCGGTGACGCGGCCACCCCGGGCCGACTCGGCGTCCACCCGGTGGACGGCCGTCTCGTGCGCCTGGCGGCGGGCCCAGAACGCCAGCGGGGAGGGCGCGGGCAGGAAGTGCCAGCACTCCAGGTCCTTCGGTGCGCCGGTCAGTGTGCCGACGAGCGCGCGGTGGCCCTCGCGGAACCAGTCGAGGAGCCCGTCGCCGTCCAGGTCGGGCTCCTCACCGCTGGGGTGGAAGGCGGTGTGGCCCTCCGTGATGTACGCGGTCGCCCAGCGGTGCACCGTCCCGGTGTGCCGCAGCAGATCCCGCACCTGCCAGCCGGGGCAGGTCGGCACGGGGGCGTCGGGGCCCGCCGCGTCGGCGGCCCCGGCCAGCAACCGGCCCTCGCGGTCGAGGGCGTTGATGAGTTCAGCGGTGTCCATGTCGGGATTCTGCCAGCGGCGCGGGCGGGGTGGTGATGCTGTCCATGTGCGCCCGGTCACGCCCGCGCGGGAGCGGTTCGCGAGCGGGCGCCCGCGTCCCTGGCCTGGCGGGGCCGATCAGCAGGGAGTCCGCAGGCGCGCGGGCCCGTCGGCGCATCGCGTTGGCGTCGGTGTGGCCGGGCCGCCGCACGGTCCGTGCCGCCGGGCCCTTTCGTCCACCCGCTCCGGTCCGAGCGCGGCCGCGCCGGGCTCCGTCCGGCCCGCTCTGTTCCGTGTGCGGCCCCCGGGCTCCGTCACGCCCCCGCCATTACGCCCCCGCCGTCGCGTGCCGCGAGGCGTACGCGATCACGGCCGCCGCCGCCGACAGTGCGGCCACCGTCGTGAGGGCGACCGGCAGGGAGGACCACTGGGTCACGAAGCCGATCGCGGGCGGGCCGAGGAGCATGCCGCCGTAGCCGAGGGTCGACGCGGCGGCGACGCCGCCGGGTCCGGCCAGCGCGCCCGCGCGGGCCACCGCGACCGGGAAGATGTTGGCGAGGCCCAGGCCCATCACCGCGAAACCGGCGAGCGCGAGCCACACCGTCGGCGCGAGCGCGCCCAGCAGCATCCCGGCGGTGGCCGTCGTGCCGCCCGCGACCAGCGCGCGGGTCTGGCCCAGGCGTTCGAGCAGGAAGGTGCCGCTGAGCCGGCCGGCTGTCATGGCCAGGGCGAACAGGGAGTAGCCGATGGCCGCGATGCCGGGCGCCGCGTCGAGATCCTGCTCCAGGTGGAGCGCGCCCCAGTCGGCCATGGCCCCTTCCCCGTACGCCGTGCACAGGGCGATCACGCCGAACAGGAGCACCAGACGCCGGGCCCGGCCGTCGAGGCGCCGCCCCTGGGCGTGCGGGGTCGCGGTGTGCGCCGGGGCGGGGTGGCGGAGCAGGGACGGCCCCGCGAGGGCGGTCACCAGCAGGCCGAATCCGGTCAGCGCGAGCAGGTGCGCGGTGGGGGAGAGGCTGCCCGCGACCAGCGCGCCGACGCCCGCGCCGAGCATCCCGCCGAGGCTGAACGCGGCGTGGAAACTGGGCATCACCGGGCGCCGCAGGGATGCGACCAGATCGACGGCCGCGCTGTTCATGGCCACGTTGATCCCGCCGTACGCGGCGCCGAAGAGCAGCAGGACCGCTCCCAGGGCGAGCGCCGAGTGGGTCTGCGGAGGCAGGGCGATGGCCAGCGCCATCAGCGCGGCGCATGCCACGGTCACGGGGTGGCTGCCGAAGCGCCGGCAGAGCCGGCCGGTGATCACCATCGTCACCACGGCGCCCGCCGAGACGCCGAGCAGGGCGAGGCCGAGGTCACCGGCCGAGGCGCCGGTCTGCTGCTTGATGGCCGGGATGCGGACCACCCAGCCGGCGAAGAGGAATCCGTCGAGGGCGAAGAACACGGTCAGGGCGGTGCGGAGGCGGAGCAGGGAGGGCGCGGCGGTGTGCGCGCCGGATCCTGCCGGAAGGGCCGTCCGTACTTTGTTTAGTAGCGGCACAAACTCAGAATAGGGGGCGACGCCCCTGCGGACAACCCGTCGATCTCCCGGCCGCCGGTCCGCTCGACGACCGGCGGGTGAGCGGCGAGTGAACGGGGGCCGCCGCCGGAGGGAATGCCTCCGTCCTGGATCATGGGAGACTCGCCCCCATGAACGGCAAGGCGACGCACACCAGGACGAGGCTGGACAGAGGCCGTGGGGCACTCGGCCCCGCGCTCGAACTGGTCCACACCGGCCGCGCGCCCACCCGCGCCGTCCTCACCGCCGAGCTGGGCGTCACCAGGGCCACGGCCGGAGCGGTCGCCGCCGAACTCGAAGCGCTCGGCCTCATCCAGGTCGACTCCCGCCCCGGCGCCGCCGCCGGTTCCCAGGGCCGCCCCTCGCACCGCCTCGCGGTCAACGACTCGGGCCCCGTCGCCCTCGCCGCCCAGGTGCACGCCGACGGATTCCGCGCCGCACTGGTGGGCCTTGGCGGCCGTACGGTCGCCACCGCACCCGGCTGCGTCACCGTCTCCGCCGACCCGGCGCAGGTGCTGGGCGAGGTCGTCGAGGCGGGCGCCGAACTGCTGCGCGGCAGCGGGCTGCGCTGCGTCGGCGCGGGCCTGGCCGTGCCGTCGGCCGTCGCCGAGCCGGACGGCACCGCGCTGAACCCGCTGCACCTGGCCTGGCCCGCGGGCGCCCCGGTGCGCGAGATCTTCGCCGAGCAGGTACGGGCCGCGGGCATCGAGGGTCCGGCCTTCACCGGCAACGACGTCAACCTCGCCGCCCTCGCCGAGCACCGCCACGGCGCCGGGCGCGGCGCGCAGCACCTGCTCTGCGTGGCCACCGGGCACCGCGGCGTCGGCGGCGCCCTCGTCCTCGACGGCCGTCTGCACACCGGGAGTTCGGGCCTGGCCCTGGAGGTCGGCCACCTCACCGTCAGCCCCGAGGGCCGCTCCTGCTACTGCGGCGGCCGGGGCTGCCTCGACGTGGAGACCGACCCGCTCGCCTTCCTGGTGGCGGCGGGCCGCGACCCGGGCCCCGAGGTCTCGCTCCTGGAGCAGTCCCGCGAGCTGCTGCGCACGGAGTACGAGGACCCGTCCGTACGCGGGGCCGCGCAGGAGCTCATCGACCGCCTGGGCCTGGGCCTTGCCGGACTCGTCAACATCCTCAACCCCGACCGGATCATCCTCGGCGGACTGCACAAGGCCCTGCTGGAGGCGGACCCCGACCGGCTGCGGGCGGTCGTCGCCGACCGCAGCCTGTGGGGGCGCAGCGGCGGCGTGCCCATCCTCGCGTGTTCGCTCGACCACAACAGCCTGGTCGGCGCGGCCGAGCTGGCGTGGCAGCCGGTGCTCGACGACCCGCTGGCGGCGCTGGGCTGACGGGCGTTCGGGCCCGTGATCGCGGGCCGGTCCCGTAACGGTGGGCGCCGAGCGGGCTGTGGACGTCCGGTGCGGTACCGCGGCCCCGTGAGGGGCGCGGGGAACCGCGCTACCGGCCCCGGACGGCCCGCGGCTGTCCGACAGCGATCCCGGGGAAGCGCTCAGTGGCGCAACGCGAACGCCCCCGGCGGATTCGCCCCCAGCACTCGCTCCACCAGCTCTTCGCCCAGGGCGAGTTCGAGCCCGGGCCGCACCCGGCGCAGCAGGTACGGCATGCCCGGCGTGTCCGGGGTCACCGTGTCCCCGCCGAGCAGCAGCCGGTCCGCGAACCCGGCGTCGGCGAGCGCCTTCAGCGCCTTCGGCATCCGCCAGTCGGTGGCGTGGTTGGCCCGGGACGGCCCGTCGAAGCCCAGATACGCGCCCTCGGCGGCGGCCTGCCGGTGGCCGGCGAAGTCGGGCGAGCGGTTGAGGTGGCCGAGGATCACCCGGTCCGGCGCTACCCCCAGCTCCCCGCAGAGCAGGTCGAGCACGTCGAGGGCTCCGGTCCCGAGCTCCAGGTGCACCGCGATGGCCGCGCCCGTGCGGTGATGGGCCTCGGCGGCCGCGCGCATCGTCAGCCGGGCGTGCGCGTCGAGCCCGTGGAAGCCCCCGGCGACCTTGATCAGCCCGGCCCGCGCTCCACCGCCGCCCGCCACGCCCTCGGTGATCTCGCGCACGAACAGCTCGGCGAGCGAGTCGCGTACGGAGTCGAGCAGTCCGGGCGGGTAGTGGGCGGCCTGGTGCAGCCCGGTGGCGGCCACGATGCGGACGCCCGACTCCCTTGAGAGCGCGGCCAGTTCGTCGGCCCGGCGGCCCATTCCGTACGGGGTCCACTGCACCACCGTGCCGCCGCCGAGGGCATGGAAGGCGCCGAGCCGGGCGGACGCTTCCCCGGCGTCGTCGAGCTCCTGGCCCGGCAACAGCGGGCTGCGGATGAAGAGATGGTCGTGCGCGTCCACCACGCCGAGCCGGTCGGCGGGCACATCGCCGGTCACGGTGCGGACGACGGCCGGCCCGCTCACCAGTGCCGTCCCCGGGTCAGCTCGCCGCGCTCCGGCGCCGACACGTGCAGCACCTGGAAGCGGTCGCCGGGCGCCTGCGGGGCCTCCTGCTCCCAGAGCGTGAAGCGCAGCAGCTCCCAGCGGCGGGGGTCGACGGCCAGCGCGCTCGCCACCGTCCCCGGGGCGGCCGCCCGCTCCATCTGCTCGGCCACGAAGTCTCCGGGCCTCACACCGTCCGGCACCGCGAGGCGCTCGCGTGTCGCGGAGACCGGCACGGCCCCGGCGGCCGCCCCCTCCTCGTACGAGAGCCCCATCCAGTGCTGGACCTCCGGGCGGCCGAAGTCGTCCACGATGCCCTGGAAACCCGGGCCCCAGAGGAAGGAGTTCATGCCCTCGGGCGTGTTCCAGAGGTAGACCGGCGCATACGCGTTCACCGGCGAGCCCGCGCCGCGTTCGCGGATCAGATACGCCTTGAGGCCGAGGCCGGGGAAGCCGTCGAGGAGATGGCCCCGGGTGGCCACGCGGGTGCGGATGAGGTCCATGTCGTAGTCGGCGGGCAGGGTGATCTCGTACTGCAGGGCGTGCACGGCGTACTCCTCAGGCAGGGGACGACGGGTAGGCGTCGGCGGCGACATGGCGGTCCCAGTCGACCGCGGTGCCGTCCTGTGCCGCCTCGACGACCGCGAGATGGGTCATGAACGTGTGCGGCCCGGCGCCGTGCCAGTGCCATTCGTCCGGCTCGATCCAGACGGTGTCACCCGCCCGGATCGGCTCGACGGGACCGCCCCGGCGCTGCACCAGGCCCTCGCCCTCGGTCACGTGCAGGACCTGGCCGTGCGGGTGGCGGTGCCAGGCGGTGTGGGCGCCGGGGGTGAAGTGGACGCTGAACATCCGCAGCCGGGACGGGGACGGGGGCGCGGCGATCTCGTCGAGCCAGACCGTGCCCGTGAAGTGCTCGGCCGGGCCCCGCACACTGGCGGGGCGCTGACGGGTGACGTGCATGGTGGGCGCTCCTGGGCTGGTGGTTGCGGTCAGAGGGTGCGGGGCGCGAGCAGGGCGAGCAGGCCGCGTACCCCCGCGTCGAAGGCGGCGGGCGAACCGGACGCGCGGGCCAGGACGTAGCCGCCCTGGACGGTCGCGACCACTGTGGCCGTGATCTCCTCGGGCACCAGGTGAGCGCTGAACTCGCCCGCGTCCAGGCCCTCTTGGACGATGCGCGCGAGCCGCTCGCGCAGCCAGTCGATCGTCTCGGTGACGGGCGCGCGCAGCTCCTCGCTCGCGATGACGTCCGGGTCCATGGTCAGCCGGCCCACCGGGCAGCCGCGCAGGACGTCGCGCTCGCGCAGCAGATAGCCGCGGATCCGTTCGTACGCCGTGCCCTCGCTCCCGAAGGAGGCCTCGGCGCTCGCGCGCAGCTCGTCGGCGGTGCGCCGGATGGCGGCGAGCGCCAGGTCCGGCTTGCCCGCGAAGTGGTGGTACATGCTGCCCTGGCCCGCGCCCGCCTGCTGCTGGATCGCCTTGGGGCTGGTGCCGACGTAGCCCCGCTCCCACAGCAGCTCCCGGGTGGCCTCGATCAGACGCTCGGGGGTGCTCATACCTCCTACTGTACATACCAGTAGGTACAGAAGCGAGAGCAGTCGTCCGCGCTCGATCTACTCCTCGGGAGGTACGGCAAGTGCCGCTGGCTGTACGACGACCCGGACCACCCCTCGGCGGGAGTCTCGAAAGCGCCACGGGACCCACCCCCGACCGAGGAGCTGAGCACCATGAACACACTGGCCTACGACGGACCCGGACCCTGGATCCTGTTCTTCCCGGTGATCTGGGCAGCCGTGATCCTCACGGTCGTGACCCTGCTGCGCCGCACGGTGTGGGGCGGACGGCGCGGCCCCTGGCGCCCGCCCCTCGCCGATCCGCGGTCCTACGACGGCCGGCCCCCGCTCGACGAGCGCTCGCCGCTCGCCGTGCTCGGCCGCCGCTTCGCCGCAGGTGAGATCGACGAGGACGAGTACTGGCGCCGGCTCTCCGTCCTGGATGAGGAGTTCGGCCGCCGCAAGGGCGGTGCGGAATGACCACCGCACTGCGGCCCACCACCGCCACCGCCGCCGCCCGGGTCGTCGACGCCGTCAGGACGTACGGCGCGGGCGACACCGGAGCGAGGGCCCTGGACGGGGTGGGCGTCGACTTCCCGGCCGGCCGCTTCCCCGCGATCGTGGGGCGCCCTGGCCGGCTGGTGCCAGGCCCGCCGAGCGGCCCGCCTCGACATACCGCGGGCGATCGCGGCGGAGTGAGCGGCCCTGCCCGGGACCCCCGCCCGGCCGCCCCGCCCGGCCGCCCTGCCCGGGACCCCCGCCCGGTCAGCCCGCCGCGGGCAGCCGGGCGGGGGTGCGCGGATGGCCTGCCCGGCCCTCGGTGAGTACCAGGGCGGGCCGTTTGCGCAGGCAGGGGCCGGTCGCCTTGGGAGCGGTCGCCTTCGTACCGTACGCCGGGCGGGACGGCAGCCCGACCGCCGGCGGCGCGGGGAGCGTGAACCACACGGTCTTGCCCAAGGCGCCCTGCGGACGCACCCCCCAGCTCTCGCTGACCGCCGCGATCATCGCGAGTCCGCGGCCATGGGTGGCGAAGGGGTCGGCGCTGCGCACCGTGGGCATGCGCGGATCGTGGTCGTGGACGGACACCGTGAGGCGGTCGCGCAACAGCTCGATCTCCACGGTGCAGAGCTTGTCCGGCTGGGCGTGCCGGTGAACATTGGTCAGCAACTCGGTGACGCCCAGCGCCGCCTCGTCTATCAGAGGATCGAGATGCCAGTAACGCAACTGCGCTGAAACGATTCTGCGGACTTGCCCGATCCGCGACGGCAGGGCTTGGAGCTCCACCGTGCAATGCCTGCTCGACTGGCTGATCACGGCTGCGCCTCCCCGATTGAGGTCCGGAAGAAGCTTTCTGGTCCGGCGGGCTGGATCACAGCGTGACCGCCGGTAAACCCTCAGTGATGTGAGACCAGGGTGGCGCAGGGGTCGGCGCTCCGCAACTCGCGCCCCATCAGCCCCCTCAGCCGCGCGGTTCACCCGCCGGACGCACCGCCTGCAGGAAGCGCCGGGCGAGCTCCGCGCCGCGCGGCCTGCCGCTCTGCTGGCCCATGGTCAGCCGGTAGCGGTGGCCGTTGAGCCTGGCCACGGTCCGGTCGGCCTTGGCGGCCCACGGCAGCAGCGGCTTGCCCGCGCTCACCGCACGCAGCGGCGCGCTGTCGATCTCCCGCCCGTTGCTGGTGAGCAGGGCGAGCCGGCCGTCCTTGATCAGGACTTGTCCCGCCCTGGTCAGCGAACGCGTCCAGCGTTCGATCCGCACACCCCTGGCGCTGAACTCGGGCTCGGTCATGGCCGCTGTGCCCCCTTCGTACCGTTCCTGCTGGGCAGTCTGCCCAACGATGGCCGTACGCACCAGGGCGCGCGGAGGATCGGCCGTCACCCGCCGCCGTACGCGGCTTCACCGGCGTCCCACAAGCCACCCCTATGGATCCCCAAAGGGAATGTTTGTGCAGGTGAGGGCGGTATTGTCAAGTAGGGGAGCCGCGCGTTTCCAGCCGACTTCGGCGACACGCTGCACGACATTTCCAGCCCGGGCGCCCTGGTCCCGGGGCACCCGAGACATGGAGGAGTGGCATGGAGACCATCGACGTGGACCGCAGCGACGCGGCCTACCGGGCGTGGCTCAAGGACGCCGTGCGCAAGGTCCAGGCCGACGCCAACCGCTCCGCCGACACGCATCTGCTGCGCTTCCCGCTGCCCGAGCGGTGGGGCATCGACCTGTACCTCAAGGACGAGTCCACCCACCCCACCGGCAGCCTCAAGCACCGGCTCGCCCGCTCGCTCTTCCTGTACGGGCTGTGCAACGGCTGGATCCGTCCCGGCAAGCCGGTCATAGAGGCGTCCAGCGGCTCGACCGCCGTCTCCGAGGCGTACTTCGCCAAGCTCATCGGCGTGCCGTTCATCGCCGTCATGCCGCGCACCACCAGCGCCGAGAAGTGCCGCCTGATCGAATTCCACGGCGGCCAGTGCCACTTCGTGGACGACTCGATGAAGATGTACGAGGAGTCCGCCGCGCTCGCCGCCGAGACCGGCGGCCACTACATGGACCAGTTCACGTACGCGGAGCGGGCCACCGACTGGCGCGGCAACAACAACATCGCAGAATCGATTTACCAGCAGCTGAAGCTGGAGCGTTACCCGGAGCCCGCCTGGATCGTCGCCACCGCCGGGACCGGCGGCACCTCGGCGACCATCGCGCGCTATGTGCACTACATGCAGTACGACACGCGCATCTGCGTCCCGGACCCGGAGAACTCCTGTTTCTTCGACGGCTGGACCCGCGGCGACGCGTATGCGACCAGTGACTCCGGCTCGCGCATCGAGGGCATCGGGCGGCCCCGGATGGAGCCGAGCTTCCTGCCCGGCGCCATCGACCGGATGATGAAGGTCCCGGACGCGGCCAGCGTCGCGGCCGTGCGCGCCCTCGAAGCGGCCATAGGCCGCAAGGCGGGCGGCTCCACCGGCACCGGTCTGTGGTCCGCCCTGAAGATCATCTCCGAGATGGTGGCCGCCGGGCGCACCGGCAGCGTCGTCACCCTGCTCTGCGACCCGGGCGACCGCTACCTCGACAAGTACTACTCCGACGACTGGCTGGCCGAACAGGGCCTGGACATCGCGCCGTACACGGCGGCGATCGACACGTTCCTGGCCAACGGAGTGTGGCCGGACTAGCACGGTCGGCCGGGAGGCCCACGGCTGGAAGCGGCCAGTGGGGCCGGAAGGCACGGGCGCGGCGAGGGCTTTCGGGTCAGGTGGTCCGGACTAGGACGCCGCCGGCGTCGGCCCGCCGCCGGGCGCGGCCAGTCGGCGGTCGAGCGCCGCCACCGCGTCGCGGAACGCCCGGCCCAGACCCGGCCGGCCCATCCGCAGCGCGAACCGGAAGGGCGCGCCGCCGGCGGCCGCGAAGGTCCACTGCACCCGGGTGCCCCCGGCGGTCGGTGTGAGCCGCCACTCCTCCAGGAGGGCGTGCGGGCCGGGGGCGTTGGTGACGTCGACCCGGTAGGCGTAGCGCACTGAGGGCTCGGCGGCCAGCACCGTCTCCTCGAACCGGGTGCCGCCCCTCAGCCGGACCTCCCGGCCGCCGTCGGTCGCCCGCGAGTGGGTCACGGCCGCGAACCACTCGGGCCAGGTGCCGGTCTCGACGGCCAGCGCGCGGTAGAGGGCGTCCGCCGGGGCGGCCGCGTCGGCGGCGAAGACCAGGCGCAGCGGAGCGGTCTCGACGAAGTCGAGCTCCACGGGACGGAGTCGGCGAGCCATCGGGCCGCACCTCCAGCGATCGATGTGGACGGGCACGAGCGGTCAACAGCGAGCCCGCACACCTTAACTGACGGTCCGTTAGATGTCCTCGGCGGGGGCCACGTCCACCTCGGCCGAGTCGCCCTCGCCCGCGACCAGCAGCCCCGGCAGATGCTCGGCCATCTCCTCGCGCGCGGCGTCGGACAGCCCCGAGTCCGTCACCAGTGTGTGCACCTCGTCCAGCGAGGCGAACGAACTCAGCCCCACCGTCCCCCACTTGGTGTGGTCCGCGACCACCACGACCCGCCGAGCGGACTGCACGAACCCCCGGTTGGTCTCCGCCTCCGCCAGGTTCGGCGTGGAGAGACCCGCCTCCACCGAGATGCCGTGCACCCCGAGGAAGAGCACGTCGAAGTGGAGCGAGCGGATCGCCTGGTCCGCGACCGGCCCCACCAGGGAGTCCGACGGGGTGCGCACCCCGCCGGTGAGCACCACGGTCGCCGCGCCCGGCCGGTTCCCGCCGTTGCCCGCGGCCCGCTGCGCCGCGTGGAAGACGTCCGCGACCCGCACCGAGTTGGTCACCACCGTCAGATCCGGCACGTCGAGGAGCCGGTGCGCCAGGGCGTACGTCGTCGTACCGCCCGAGAGCGCGATGGCGCTGCCCGGCACGGCCATCGCGGCCGCCGCGCGCGCGATGTCCTCCTTGGCGCTCAGCTCCAGGCCCGACTTGGCCTCGAAGCCCGGCTCGTGCGTGGAGGCCTCGACCACCGGCACCGCGCCGCCGTGCACCTTCTCGATCACGCCCTGCCGGGCCAGCGCGTCCAGGTCCCGGCGCACCGTCATGTCCGAGACGTTGAGCTTCCGGGTGAGCTCATTGACCCGGACACCGCCACGCCGTCTGACCTCGTCGAGGATCAGGGCGCGACGCTGCTCCGCGAGCAGATTCTGGTTGTCGGTCACTGCCGGGTCGGTCCTTCCGCGTCGCCGTACATGTCGTCGCCGTACATCCGAATCCTGTCACGGGGAGATTCCGTGAGGACACCGCACTCCGGCAGCAGATCCGAGATCCTGAAGAACCCGCACGCCGAGGCCCCCGCGCCGAGGTCCTCCGGCCCCCGCACGACGCCCGACCCGCACGACGCCCGACCCGCACGATCCGCGATCCGCACGACAACCCCCGCCGTGTCCCGCCGCCGATCCTCCCATCGTGAGAGCGAGTCACAGAAGTGTCCCGTGCCACACCGGCCGCCGACGACGGCGGCCCCGCGCTCGAACTGCTCGTCCACGGCGTCGGTGGTGCCACCCCGCAGTCCATGCTCGACGACCCGCGTACGGTCCGGGTCACCGGGGACGAGACCGCCGCCGTCCACCGCCGTACCGAGGACGCCGACGCCGAGGACCACCCCGAGCGCTACCGCGACCGGCCCGTGCCCGAGGCGTACTGCTGGGCCAACCTCACCTCCGGCAACGGCGCCCGCGCCCTGTGGCTGCTGCTCCTGCCGTTCATGGTGGTCAACCTCGCGCACTGGATGCGCCCGCCCGCCCGGGAGTCCGCACGCGCGGTGCGGCTCTACGGGGTCCTTGTCCGGCTCGTCGCGCTCAGCCTGACCGTGCTGCTCATCGCAGCCGCCTGCGAGGTCGCGCTCGATCTGGCCGCCTGGCAGTGCGCGGGCGCGGCGGGCTGCGCCGCCGGGAAGTCCTGGCTCGGCTTCCTGTCGCCCGAGCGGCACGGCTGGTGGAGCCCGCCCGGCCGCCGTCTGGCGCTGGCCGCGCTGGTGCCCGCCGCCCTGACCGGGCTGCTCTGGTACCTGTCCAACCGCACCTGGAGCGCGTACGAGTCCCAGCAGCCGCTCGGCACCGCCGGGGACGACGACGAGCCGCACGCGCCCGCTCTGAGCCGCCCCGGCTTCTGGTACGGGCGGCGCCTGGTCGCCCGGCTGCGCGCCGCCCACACCGCCGCCGGGTTCCTCACCGTCGCCGCGGCCGTCACCGCGGCCGCCGCCCGCCACGACCGGGCCGGCGCGAGCACCCCGCTCGACGTCCTCGGCTGGCTCCTGACGGCGACTCTGCTCGTGGGGGCGGCCGTCGTGGTGGGCGTGGTGTGCGGCCGGGGCCGCAGCGAGTCGCGCCTCGACGAGCACCTGGACCGGGCCCTCATCACGTTCCTGCCCGCCGCCGCCCTCGGCGTGCTCGTTCTGTCGATGGTGTACGCGTCGTGGGAGCGGCCCGGCTGGGCCCCGCACTCCACGCTCCCCGGCGACCGCACCTTCGGGGTCATCGTCCTGGCCCAAGGCGTCCTGGTCGTCCTGCTCGCCGGGGTCGCGCTCCTGCTGCGGCGCCGCGCGCACGACTCCCGTACCGCGCTGTCCGGCCTCGGCGGCCCCGCCGTCGCGCTCCTGGCGTGCGCGCTCGGCGGAGTGATGACCGGCGGGGTCGCCCAGCGCGTGGCCGACTGGCTGGACGGCTCCGGTACGCCCGGCGAGACCCGCGACGTCTTCAAGGGCCCGCCGCCGCTGCTCACCTGGCAGGCCTCGGTGATCCCGGCCCTGCTCGCGCTCCTCGTCCCGGCCGTCGCCTACTTCGCGTTGCGCACCTGGCGCACCGCACGTGCCGAGGAGCCGGGGCTGCTCGCGGACTACCCGGGCGAGCTCCCGGACGCCGCCCGCTCCCGGCGGATCGCCACCGCCCGTGCGATGGCCGGACTCACCGACCGCGCGCCCGCCTTCCTCGGCATCGTCGGCGCCGCCACGCTGCTGCTCGGCGCGGGCGCGCTCGCGGGCTCGTGGTCCACCGGGCAGGTGCCCGGGCGGGCGGCGGCCGACGCGCCGGGCGCGGTCGCCTCGGCCGCCGACACCGCCCAGGCGCTCGGCTCCTGGCTCACCGGCCTCGGCTTCCTGCTCTTCGTCACCTGGGGCCGGCGCGCCTACAAGGACGCCTCGGCCCGGCGCACCATCGGCATCCTGTGGGACGTGGGCACCTTCTGGCCGCGCGCGGCCCATCCGTTCGCCCCGCCCTGCTACGCCGAGCGGGCCGTGCCGGACCTGGCCTGGCGGATGAACACCTGGACCGGGCGCACCGGCGGCCGCCTCGTCATCTCCGGCCACTCCCAGGGCAGCGTCCTGGCGGCCGCCGCCGTGTGGCAGCTGCCCGCCCGCACCCGCCGCAGCGTCGCGCTGCTCACCTACGGCTCGCCCCTGGAGCGGCTTTACGGGCGCTGGTTCCCCGCGTACTTCGGGCGCCCGGAACTGACCGCCCTCCACCGGGAGCTGCACTGCTGGCGCAACCTGTGGCGGGCCACCGACCCGATAGGCGGCCCGGTGCTGCCCGGCACGAACGTGGACCGGGGCCCGCTCCTCGACCCGCTCGCCTTCGGGCGTACGAAGCGGCAGCCGCTGCCCGCGCCGATCCTGGCCCACTCGGACTACCAGGCCGACCCGGCCTTCGCCGAGGAGCGCACCGCACTCCTTGAAGAATTGGCACCGGCGCTCCCGCAGCAGCGTTGACGTACCGGCAACAGCCCCTGCCGTCAGGGAAGTTCGGGGAGATCGTCCGCGTAGAGGAGGCTCAGGTCGTCCGGGCTCGCGTCGGTGAACTGGGCGACCCGGCCCGCGTGCCGCTCCACCATCGACTCGAACGTCTGGCGCGCGGTGCGGCCGTTGCCGAACGCCGGGCCCTTGGGCAGCGCCGTGAAGTACTTCAGGAGCGCCTCGGCCGTCCCGCTCCCCAGCCGGTACTCGTGCTCCTCGGCCTGCTGCTCCACGATCCGCAGCAGCTCGTCCGGGTCATAGTCGCTGAAGGTGATGGTCCGTGAGAAACGGGACGCCACCCCGGGGTTGACCCTGAGGAAGCGTTCCATCTCCGCCGTGTACCCGGCGACGATCACCACCACCGCCTCGCGGTGGTCCTCCATCAGCTTCACCAGGGTGTCGATCGCCTCCCGGCCGAAGTCCCGTCCGGAGTCCTCGGGCGACAGCGCGTACGCCTCGTCGATGAACAGCACGCCGCCGCGCGCCCGGTCGAACGCCTCCTGGGTACGGATCGCGGTCGACCCGATGTGCTCGCCCACCAGATCGACCCGGGACACCTCGACGAGGTGCCCGCGCTCCAGCACCCCGAGCGACGCCAGGATCTCCCCGTAGAGCCGGGCGACCGTGGTCTTGCCGGTGCCGGGGGAGCCGGTGAAGACCAGATGGCGGCGGGCCGAGGCGGCCTTGAGCCCGGCCCGCTGCCGCTTGCGGCCCACCTCGATCATGTCGGTGAGCGCCCGCACCTCGCGTTTGACGCTCTCCAGGCCCACCAGCGTGTCGAGTTCACCCAGGACGTCCTGCGAGGAGCGGGCGGGTTCCTCTACGGGCACCGCCGCGGTCCCGGTGGGGCGCTGCCCCGGGACCGTGGAGAGCAGGCCCATCGTCTGGGTCGCGGTCTGGACGACGGGCGGCTCCTGCGCCCCGGGGCGCACGCCGCTCTCGTCGCTGGTGCACTCCTCGGAGACCGGCCCGTCCTCGCCGAACTCGTACCCGCCGCGCGCGCAGCGCTCCGTACGGCAGCGGATCAGCGTCGTACGGCAGCCGTCCACGACATGGAAGCCGTAGCCCCCGCTGCCGGTCACCCGGCAGCCGTGGAAGGTGCCCCGGCCCTGCGCCGACACGTAGAACCCGGCCTCGGCGGGTGCGGTGACCGTACAGCGCTCGATGCGGGGGTCGGCGCCCTTGGTGACGATCACGCCGGTCTGCGCCGCGTCGATGGTGCAGTTGGCGAGGGTGCCGCCGCTGCCGTGGTCGCGGAACCAGGCGCCCGTGGACACCTCTCTGATGCGGCAGTCGTCGAGCTGCGCGGTGGCCCCGTCGCTCACCGACACGGCGGTGTTGCGCACCTGCGAGATGTCGCTGTCGACGACGTCGGCGCGCGAGCCCCGGTCCAGGACGAACAGCGCGTCCGGCACGTCGTGGACGCGGCACGCCTCCAGGACCGCCGTCGCGCCGTCGCTGACCCACACCGCCGGATAGTCGCCCGTACTGTCATGGATCTCGCACTGGTTGGCGTCCACCCGGGTGCCCGGGTCCCACACCGAGAGGCCGTTGCGGCCGAAGCTGCGCACCGCCGAGCGGGTGAGCGTCAGGACCGAGCGGGAGCGCAGGTCCACCGCGTTCTCGGGGATGTCGTGGATGTCGCAGTCGGCGAGCGTGAGCACCGCGTCCGTGTCGAGCGTGACCCCGTCCGCCGAGGTGCGGTGCACCGTGCAGTCGGTGAGGTGGGCCACGGCGCGCGCGGCGATCTGCACCCCGGCGCCCTTGATCTCGTACACCTCGCAGCCCAGCGCCTCCAGGCCGGTGCCCTCGCCGGTCACCGAAAGGCCCGCGCCCGAGGCGTGATGCACCCGGCAGCGCTCCAGACGGGGGTGGGCGCCCGCGCGCACCGAGACGCCGGACTGGCCGGCCGCGACCACCTCGCAGTCCTCGAACAGGCCGCCCGCGCCGTCCAGTACACCGATGCCGACGCCGCCCGGGTTGTCCACGGTGCAGCGCCGGACCGTGGGGCGGGCCGCGCCGCGTACCTCGATGCCGACCGCCGAGCGGGTCACCACCCGCAGATCGCACAGCTCGGGCGCGCCGTCCTCGATCAGCAGGGCGGGCGCCGCCGCGTCCTGCCCTTCGAGCTGGAGGTCCTGGACGGTGGCGGAGGCGCGCACGGTCAGCGGCACGCCGTCGGCCGGGGCGATCCGCACCGATCCCGCCGACCCCTCCGGGCCGCGCAGGGTCACGGCCCGCCGCAGGACCAGGTTCTCGCGGTAGGTGCCGGGTGCGACCGTGAGGATGTCGCCGTCCGCGGCGGCCTCCAGGGCAGCGGCGAGCGAGGCGTATTCGCCGGTGCGGCGCCGCCACCTCGAAGTGCCGGTGTGGGTTACCTGGACCGTGCCCTGAGCCATGGCGCTGCTGTGCCCCCACCTCGTGCGTGCGAACGCTGTACGTGCGACTGATGGTCCACCGTAGCGCGCGCGAGGCCGGTGAGTTGACCGGTCAGCTGCCTGCTCCCGCACGGCCCCAGTCCGGACCGTATCCGGCCCAGGCGCGGTCGAGACGGGCATACCGCCGTCGCACCAGCCGCCATACGACGAGCCGTCGTATGCCCTCGACGAGGCCGGCCGCCGCCACGGCCGCGCCGAGACCGGCGAACACCGCGTGCGCGTGCGCGGTGGCGGAGTCCAGGGGGCGGCTCGTGCGTATGCCCCGGTCGTCCGTCCACATGCGGAAGGTGGAGCCCGCGGGGGCCGACCGCCTGGGGGCGGCGACCGTGCCGGTGTGGAGAGTGCCGTCGTACGCCGTCCAGTTGGCCACCACCCGGATCCGGCCCTCGCGGCCGCCCACCCCCTCGGCGCCGGCGAGCGCACTGCGCTCGTGCGCCTGGTGGACCACCACGGCCGTCGTCGCGTGCCGCTCTCGCTGCTCCCTGGTCACCGTGCGCTGGAGCGCCCGGTCCGTGACCGCCCCGCACAGGCTCCCGAGCACCGGCGAGGCCAGCGCCATCAGCACCAGGGCGGCGAGCGCCACCCATGCCTCGACGAGATCCGTACGGCGGCATAAGGGGTTCTGCCGCCAACGCCACACCCCCACTGCGGATCGCACTGAATCGCACCCCCTTCCGCATGCGTCCTGGCCCCGTACGGTGCGCCCTACGCGCGAGCGGGCCCAAGAGAGAGCAACGTCACCCGAGCCCCCTCCCGCACAACGCGTCCGCCGTCCTCACGAGTTCCCGCCGACGGGCGCCCTACGCTAGAACGCGCACGGGATCACCGGTGCGGATGACACCGGTGCGCTCCGGGACGATGTTCTGCCCGAACACCAGCTTCGTGCCGAAGCGGCGGTGGCGGCCCAGGGTGCGCAGCGGCTCGCGGCCGCGCGCGGAGGTCGCCTGGTTCGTGGTGGTGATGACACAGCGCCCGCAGGGCTTGGCGACCCGGAAGACGACCTCGCCGATCGCGATCCGCGACCAGTGGTCCTCTGCCCACGCCTCGGTGCCGTCGACGACCACATTGGGGCGGAACCGGTTCATCGGGAGCGGGCCCTCGTGCGGATGGCCGCCCTGCGCGATCAGTGAGTTCAGTGCCTCCAGCGAGGCCGTGGTGGCGACCAGGAGCGGGAAGCCGTCGGCGAAGCTCACCGTCTCGCCCGGCAGCGCGAAGTCCGGGTCGATCGGCCGCCGGGTCGCGGGATCGTCGAGGTGGACCAGCCGGACCTCCACCCCGAGGTGCTCGCTGAACCACGCGTGCGCGGTCTCGTCGGCCGCTATCGCCTCGACCTTCTTGCCGAAGAGCGTCACCGCGCTCGCGCCGATCGGCTCGGGCACGGCGACGGTCAGATCCTCCCGGCCGGGCGCGGACAGCCGGACGGAGCCGTCCGGCAGCGCGCGGGCGGCGGCCAACGCGAGCCGCGCCTGCTCGCGTTGGGTCACGGCCTTCCCGGCGGCGTCGACGACCATCCAGCGGCGGTCGCCGGCCGGACCCCATGGTTCGACCTGCACCTCGTCGAGTCGGTACCCCCCGACCGACTTGACGGGGTAGACGTTGATGTGGCGCACGACGGGCTGAACCGGACTCTCCATGAGCCAATCCTGCCAGCCGCCTCGGACATCCGGTCGAACGCGGAGGAGCGGTGGGCTGCCCCGCTCAGTACCCCGCGTTCGGGTACGGCTGGTTGTAGCCGTCGTACGGCGCCGGGGCGGGCCGCGGGGCCGCGGGGCGCATCGCCTCGTAGCCGGTCGGGCCCATCGGGCGCTGCTGCTGGGCCTGCGGGCTCGGGTAGCCGCGCGGGGCGCCGGTCTGCTGCGGAATATAGGGAGCGGGCGCCTGCTGCAGCGGCATCGGCTGCGGCGCCTGCTGGTAGCCGTACGACGAGGCGTAGGCGGGCTGCTGCTGGGAGGGGGCGGCGGGCAGCGCGGGGAGCGCGGCCGGCAGGGCAGGCAGATAGCTGCTGCCGGTGTCGTACAGGGCGGGAACTCGGATCGGGGCGATCTGAGGCGTGCCCCGTTCTGCGACGAGGGAGTCGTAGATGGGGGTGTCCGGGAAGGACGGCGCGGAGTAGTAACCGCCGCCATAGGTGGAGCGGGGGGAGGTCATGGCACATAAGTTAAGCCCACGATGTGGTCGTTGGGGAGCCCGATAAGAGGGTTGTTTTACGGGTTCGGAGTGATCGCACATCCCCAATGCGAGCGAACATGGGAAAATCGGTCGCCCTGGAGCGTACGGATCCTGTAAAGGCCGAGCTCGGGAGGGGTTACCGCGGGTGCCGGAACGTCTGCCGGGGTTTAGGTTGACGGTGCGGAAAATCTTTCGGCACCCCGACTCGCGATGGGGGCGAGCATGTCCATGCTTAAAGGGTCCAATGTGCCGGTGCCGGCGCCGACCGTACGCGTCGAATTGGCCTGGCGTTCCGGTCCCGGGGTGCCGGATGCCGACGCCTCGGCCCTGCTGATCGCGTCGGGCACCGGGAAGGTCCGCTCCGACGCGGACTTCGTCTTCTACAACCAGCCGGCGCACGCCTCCGGCGCGGTGCGGTACGAGGGCAAGCAGAGGTCGGCCGAGGGCGTCACGGACACGCTCTTCGTCGACCTCGCGCGCGTGGAGCCCGACGTGGAGCGCGTGGTGCTCGCCGCCTCCGCCGATGGCGGAACGTTTGGCCGCGTCCCCGGGCTGGCCATCCGGGTCCTCGACGGGGTGAGCGGCGCGGAGCTCGCCCGCTTCGACAGCGCGGACGCGACCGTGGAGACGGCGTTCATCCTGGGCGAGCTCTACCGGCGCCAGGGCGCGTGGAGGTTCCGTGCGGTGGGCCAGGGATACGAATCCGGACTCGAAGGGCTGGCAACGGACTTCGGGATCACGGTCGACCGGCCGGGTGCGCAGGCCCCGGCCGGGCCGTCGGCTCCCTACCGGGCACCGGTTCCGGCGGCCGCCCAGCCGAGAGCCGCGCCGTCCGCCGCGGCCCCGTCCGCTGCCGCTCCGGCGGCGAGCGCCCCCGCCTTCCCGGCGGCCGCCCCGCCGCCTTCGCCCGCACCGCCCGCGCCGGCCCCCGTACGTCTGTCCAAGGTGACCCTGACCAAGGCGGCTCCCACGGTCTCGCTGGCCAAGCAGGGCGGCAGCTCGGGGGCGCTGAGGGTCAACCTCAACTGGCAGACGCGCAAGCAGTTCAGCGGCTGGGGCGCCAAGCTCGGGCGTGCCGTCGCCAACCACGCCGACCTCGATCTCGACCTGTGCGCCCTCTACGAGCTCGCGGACGGCCGCAAGGGGGTCGTCCAGGCACTGGGCAACGCCTTCGGCTCGCTCAGCCGCCCCCCGTACATCCACCTCGACGGCGACGACCGCACCGGCGCCGTCACGTCCGGCGAGAACCTCACGGTCAACCTCGACCACAAGGACCAGCTCCGCCGCGTGCTGATCTTCGTGACGATCTACGAGGGAGCGCGCAGCTTCGCCGACCTGCACGCCACGGTCACCCTCCAGCCCGAGCACGGGGCGGCGATCGACTTCTCGCTCGACGAGTGCACCGTGCCCTCCACGGTCTGCGCCCTCGCGCTGCTCACCAACAACGGGGGCGACTTCGTCGTCCAGCGCGAGGCCCGCTATCTGGTCCCCGGGCGCGGCGTCAGCCCGCAGCGCACCATCGACCAGGAGTACGGGTGGGGCATGAACTGGACGCCCGGGCGCAAGTGACGCGCGCGTGGGCGCGGTTTTTTTACGGCGGAAGCGAGAGGGCACGGCCCGGCTCACTGGTCCGGTGTGGCCTCCGGGCGCGCGTAAGTGCGCCCCTTCCATGCCGCCCCGCGCCCCCGGTAGTGCTGGACGGCGGAGTCCACCGTCATCAGTAGGTACAGCAGCGCGGTGACCGGCAGCAGCGGCGCGAGCAGCAGCGGCTGCCGGTAGTAGCGCAGCATCGGTACGTACGTTCCGGCCATCACCAGCCACGCGAACCCGCCCGCCCAGCCCGCCACCGCGTCGTCCCGCGCCATCCCGGCGAAGAGCGCGACCGGGGGAGCGAGATAGATCAGCGCGAGCCCCGCGACCGTCCCGAGCAGCAGGACCGGACTGTGCCGGAGCTGGGCGTACGCACTGCGCGCGATCATGCGCCACAGGTCGGCGAGGCGCGGATAGGGGCGCACGCTGTCGACGCGCTCCGCCAGCCCGAGCCAGATCCGCCCGCCCGAGCGGCTCACCGCGCGCGCCACCGACACGTCGTCGATGACTGCCTGGCGCACCGACTCCGGAATCCGCGCCCGCTCGGCGGCCTCCGTCCGCAGCAGGACGCAGCCGCCCGCGGCCGCCGCCGTGCGCGCCTCCGGCCGGTTGATCCAGCGGAACGGGTACAGCTGCGCGAAGAAGTAGACGAAGGCCGGCACCACCAGACGCTCCCAGCCGCTCGCCACGCGCAGCCGCGCCATCTGCGACACCAGGTCGAGCCCGTTGGAGCGGGCCGCGGCGACCAACTCCCGCAGGCTGTCCGGCTCATGGGCGATGTCGGCGTCGGTCAGCAGCAGATACTCCGGCTCGCGCGCGCGGGCCAGCGCGATGCCCTGGCGCAGCGCCCACAGCTTCCCGGTCCAGCCGGGCTCGGGCTCGCCGGGCCGGACCACGGTCAGCGGGAGCGCGCACTCCTCCCGCGCGGCCAGCGCCCGCGCCAGCTCACCCGTGCCGTCCGAACTCGCGTCGTCGACCAGGAAGATCTCCGCCTCGCCCGGATAGTCCTGGGACAGCAGGGTGGGCAGGCTGCGCGGCAGCACCTCGGCCTCGTCCCTGGCCGGTACGACGATGGCGACATACGGCCAGTCCGGCGGGGCGGAACGGGCGGGGAGGCGCTGGTCGGTGCGCCAGAAGAAGCCCTGTCCGAGCAGCAGCCAGAGCCAGCAGAGCAGTGACACCACGGCGATCCATGCGAGGGCGCTCATCCGCCGCAGTCTGCACTACCTGAGCGGGTGCGCAAGGGCGGTCGACTATGGTGACCGGGTGAAGATCGCGCTCATGGACTCCGGAATCGGCCTGCTGACGGCGGCCGCCGCCGTGCGCCGGCTGCGGCCGGACGCCGACCTCGTCCTCTCCTCCGCCCCGGACAGCATGCCGTGGGGCCCGCACACGCCCGAGGGCGTCACCGAGCGCGCGCTCGCCGTGGCGCGCGCCGCCGCCGAGCTCCGCCCGGACGCCCTGATCGTGGCCTGCAACACCGCCTCCGTGCACGCGCTTCCGGCACTGCGCGCCGAACTGGAGCCGCGGATCCCGGTGATCGGGACCGTACCGGCGATCAAGCCGGCCGCCGCCAGTGGCGGACCCGTCGCCATCTGGGCCACCCCGGCCACCACCGGCAGCCCCTACCAGCGCGGGCTGATCCGCGAGTTCGCCGACGGCGTCGAGGTCACCGAGGTCGCCTGCCCCGGGCTCGCGGACGCGATCGAGCACGGCGACGAGCCCGCCATCGAGCTGGCCATCGCCGCGGCGGCCGAGCGGACCCCCAAGGATGTAAGGGGTGTCGTCCTGGGTTGCACCCATTACGAACTGGTCGCCGAGCGGGTGCGTGCCGCTGTGCGGCAGCCCGGTCTGTCGGCGCCCGGCCTGTACGGCAGCGCGTCGGCCGTCGCCGCCCAGGCGCTGCGCCGGGCCGGCCTGGAAGCCGCCCCGGACGCGGCGCCCACCGGCATGGTGACGGTGCTGCTCAGCGGTCGTGTCGGCGCCCTTCCGGAGACCGCGCTCGGTTATCCGGAAGGTCTGCTGCTACAGGCCGTCACCGCTGCTCACGGAATGCGGGGCGCCCCCGCTCACTGAGAGTGGGGTCACTGCCGGTTCTGTGGAATCTGAGTAGTCTGCTGGGCATGAGGGAATTTCCCCCCGAGCCGCCGGCGCACGACAGTGATGCACCGGCGCTCGCCCCGCAGCCGGCGATCTGGACCGGTCGCGCGACCAACCGAGTCCAGTGGCTGCTCGCCGCCGGTGGTGCGGCGTGCGTGGCGCTCGGCGTCGAGCTCGCCGTCGACTCCAACTGGACGTCCGGCGTCGCCCCGCTGCTCATGTCGGTGATCGGCTGCGTCACGGCCGGGCTCCTGGTGATCTACGGAACGCTCGCCTTCGTCCATGTGGCCGTGAAGGTCGACGGCGACTTCCTCGAAGTGCGCTGCGGCCACATCGGCCTGCCGCGCCGCCGGATCTCGCTCCTGGACGTGGTGGGCGCGGACTTCGCGCCGCGCGTCACCCCGCGCCAGTGGGGCGGCTGGGGCTACCGCTGGCGCCCCGAGAAGGGCACCGCGGTCGTCGTACGCCGAGGTGAGGGCCTGGTGCTGCGGCTCGGCGACGGGCGTGTCTTCACCGTGACGGTGGACGACGCCGAGGCGGCGGTCCGCGTCATCCGCGACCGCCTGCGCCTGCTCGGCGCGGCCAAGCGCGCCGAGGTCTGACCCTCCCGCCTGTCCTCACCCGGATCATCCACGCGCGCGTACGGCCTGCACCTCCTGTTCCGCCTCCCGCCGCCCGTCTCCGTGCGGCCGCGCCGTCGCCAGGCCCGCCAGCAGGCCCGCGCCCATCGTCACCGGGGTGAAGCTCAGCGCGTTGGCGACGCAGGCGAACGCGGCCAGCGCGGTGAGCCCGGCGCCCGCCGTGAGGACGACGGACGTCGGCCGGGGCGAGCGCCACAGTGCGTACAGCATCCAGCCGTAGGCGGCCCCGAGCAGCGTGGCTCCCACCGCGCCCTGCTCGGACGCCTGCTGGAGCAGGGCGGAGTGCGGCTTGCCGGCGGCGACCGGGGACTGCCGCGCCACCGGACTGAGGCTGCCGAACCGGTCGGGCCCGGTTCCGCGCACGGGGTGGTGCTCGGCCAGATCCACCGCGTCCCGCCACAGCAGTACGCGCTCCGGCGTCAGCTGGCCCTCCAGGGAGACGGTGAGCCCGTCGGGCAGCACGTCCTCGGCCACGGCGACCGACCCCACCGCGACGAGCGCGGCGATCGCCGCGAGCCCCGCGAGGCCCACCGTCCGGTGCCGCATCCGGGCCGCCGCCAGGGAGCACAGCAGTACGCCGAGCGCCGCCGCGCAGCCCGCCGCCGAGCCGAGTGCGAGGGCCGTGCCCGCACACCCCGCGGCGAGCAGCCGCAGCGCGAGGCGGACCGGGGTCGTACGGGCCGCCCAGGCGCCGCAGCAGGCCGCGCCCGCCGCGAGCGCGGGAAGCGCGGCCGAGACGCCGATGTGGCCCGGCAGGGGGTCCACGGTGGCGCCGGGGACGCCGTCCCTGGAGGCGTACGCCAGGAGAAGGCCCGCGCTCGCGGCGCAGGCCGCGGCCGCCACGGGCACCAGACTGCCGCTGATCCGGCCCAGCGCGTACCCCGCGGCCACCGCGAGCACCGCAAGCAGTACGCCCTCCGGGCGGGCCTCCCGCCCCGCCGCCGTGACCAGCGACCAGCCCGCGCAGGCGCCCAGCACCAGGACACCGACGAGATCGGGCCCGGCCCGGCGCTCGGGTGCGGCGGACCGGCCTGTCAGTGCGCTCATCCCCGCCCCCCGGCCGTCTGACGGACTGCGCACACCGTAGTGGCGCCGGGCACGATCTGGGTACAGATCGTGCGGAAACGTTCCGGCGGGGGTGCGTTCCGATGCCCGTACGCGTACGGACGTAGTGGCCGGACGCAGATCGACGGTGATCGTGCGCATATGGACGGTTACTGTACGAACTGGTCTGACACGGCTACAGCTCGCGGCCGTAGACTCCGCCGGGTGAGCACGACCACCACCCCCACAGCCGAGCCAGAGCAACTCGAACCGCAGCCCGCCACCGCCTCGCGCGGCCGTCGGCTGCTGCACCGGTTCGTACGGCCTGCCACGGCCGCGCTGTCCGGGGTGTTCCTGTACCTGAGCTTCCCGCCCCGGCCCCTGTGGTGGCTGGCGGTGCCCGCGTTCGCGCTGTTCGGCTGGTGTCTGCGCGGGCGGACCTGGAAGGCCGGATTCGGCCTCGGCTACCTCTTCGGGCTCGGCTTCCTGCTGCCGCTGCTCAACTGGACGGGCGTGGAGGTCGGCCCCGGCCCCTGGCTGGCCCTGGCGGCCATCGAGGCGGTCGGGGTGGCCGCCGCGGGCGCCGGGATCGCGGCGGTCTCGCGGCTGCCCTGGTGGCCGGTGGGGGGCGCGGCGATGTGGATCGCCTCCGAGGCGGCACGCGCGCGCGTGCCGTTCGGCGGCTTCCCCTGGGGCAAGCTGGCCTTCGGCCAGGCGGACGGGGTGTTCCTGCCGCTCGCCGCCCTGGGCGGCACGCCCGTCCTCGGCTTCGCCGTCGTGCTCTGCGGCTTCGGGCTCTACGAGTGCGTGCGCCAGGGGCTGCGCCTGCGCGCCACCGGTGTCGTACGCAAGGGGGCCGCGGCCGCCGCCCTGGCCACCCTGCTCGCGCCGGTCGCCGCCGCCTTCGCCGCGACGCCGCTGGTCAGCGTCGCGGCCGAGAACGGCACCGCCACGGTCGCCGTGATCCAGGGCAATGTGCCGCGCCTGGGCCTGGACTTCAACGAGCAGCGCCGCGCGGTGCTCAACTACCACGTGCGCGAAACCCTGCGGCTCGCCGACCGGGTCAAGGCGGGCAAGGCCGCCAAGCCCGACTTCGTGCTCTGGCCGGAGAACTCCTCGGACGTCGACCCGTACACCGACGCCCAGGCGTACACCGACATCGACCGGGCCGCCAAGGCGATCGGCGCGCCCATCTCGGTGGGCGCGGTCGTCGAGCGCCCCGACGGACAGCTCTTCAACGAGCAGGTGCTGTGGGACCCGAAGACGGGCCCCGGAGCCACCTACGACAAGCGGCAGATCCAGCCCTTCGGCGAGTACATCCCGCTGCGCGGCCTCATCAAGCAGTTCGGCCCGGGCTATGTCTCCATGGTCCGCCAGGACTTCAGCCGCGGAACCAGGCCCGGTGTGTTCGACATGGCGGGCACCGAGGTCGGCATCGCCACCTGCTACGAGGCGGCGTTCGACTGGGCCGTGCGCGACACCGTCACCCATGGCGCGCAGATCATCTCCGTACCGAGCAACAACGCGACCTTCGACCGCAGCGAGATGACCTACCAGCAGCTCGCCATGTCGCGCGTGCGCGCGGTCGAGCACAGCCGGACCGTCACCGTCCCCGTCACCAGCGGGGTCAGCGCGGTGATCATGCCCGACGGGGAAGTCGTCCAGAAGACCAGGATGTTCACGCCCGACTCGCTCGTCGCCAAGGTGCCGCTGCGCTCCTCCGAGACTCCGGCGACCCGGCTCGGCACCGTGCCCGAGTGGGTCCTGGTGGCGCTCGCGGCGGCGGGACTCGGCTGGGCGGTGAGCCGTGCCGTACGCGCGCGTCGTGAACCGGAGTCCGGCGCCGCCGAGTCTCGCTAGGGTCGAGGGCATGGCGACACCAGAGTTCATCCGAGAGATCCGGGCCTCGGCCGGCCAGCAGCTGCTGTTCCTGCCGGGAGTCAGCGTGGTCGTCTTCGACGACGAGGGCCGGGTACTGCTCGGCCGGCGCGTGGACACCGGCGAGTGGTCGATCATCGGCGGGATCCCCGAACCCGGCGAGCAGCCCGCCGAGACCGCCGTGCGCGAGGTGTACGAAGAGGCCGCCGTGCGGTGCGTCGTGGAGAAGGTCGTCCTGGTGGACGCGCTGCGCCCGGTCACCTACCCCAACGGCGACCACTGCCAGTTCATGGACATCTGCTTCAAGTGCCGGGCCGTGGGCGGCGAGGCACGCGTCAACGACGACGAGTCCCTGGAGGTCGGCTGGTTCCCGGTCGACGCGCTGCCGGAGCTGGAGGAGTTCTCGCTTTTCCGGATCAAACAAGCGATGACCGATGAACCGACATGGTTTGCGCCTATGACCGAGCGCTGAAGTATGGGCCCGGACCACATGGGTGGTGGGCGGCCGCACTGCCTAGGGTCGAGAACATGACCGCGCCCACCACACCTGGTCCCGTCCCCACGTCCATCGAGCTCGACCTGGGCGGCCGCACCGCCCTGGTCACCGGAGCCGCAGGCGGCATCGGCCGGGCCTGCGCCCTGCGCCTGGCTGCCGCCGGCGCCAAGGTGCGGGCCGTCGACCGGGACGCCGAAGGCCTCGAAGCCCTGGCCGGACAGGGCGCGGGCCTCGCCGGATCCCTGGAGCCGCTGGTCCTGGACCTCACCGACCTCGAAGCCGCCGAGCAGGCCGCCACCGGCACCGACGTCCTGGTGAACAACGCCGGGCTGCAACTCGTGCGCCCCATCGAGGAGTTCCCGCCCGAGGTGTTCCACACCGTGCTCACGGTGATGCTGGAAGCGCCGTTCCGGCTGATCAGAGGATCGCTGCCGCACATGTACGGGCAGGGCTGGGGCCGCATCGTCAATATCTCCTCGGTGCACGGGCTGCGGGCCTCCGCGTACAAGTCGGCCTATGTCGCGGCCAAGCACGGCCTCGAAGGGCTCTCCAAGACCGCCGCCCTGGAAGGCGCCCAGCACGGCGTCACGTCGAACTGCGTCAGCCCCGGCTATGTCCGCACCCCGCTCGTCGAGCGGCAGATCGCCGACCAGGCCGCCGCCCACGGCATCCCCGAGGAGCGAGTCCTGACCGAGGTGCTCCTCAAGGACTCGGCGCTCAAACGGCTGGTCGAGCCGGACGAGGTCGCCGAGGCCGTCGCCTACCTCTGCGCTCCGCAGGCCTCCTTCATCACCGGCACCTCGCTCGCACTGGACGGCGGCTGGACCGCGCACTGACGCACCGTCGGCGCACCCGGGCGGTACCCGCCGCCGCACCACCACCACACCTCCGCTCCTTGACCGGCGCCTGCCAACAGTTGTCCACAGGGCTGGCGCGGCCGCCCGTACGGCAGGTATCCCTGTGAACATGTCCCACCATCACCCGCAGTCCACCGAGTACGCGGAGGCCCCCTATCTGGAGCTTCTGGCGCGCGGCGCGGCGGCCGAGGCGTACGACCGGCCCGCGCTGCTCGCCCGTGCCGACGGCGCCGGGCCCGAGGCGCTGGCCGCCCTGGAGTCCGCCCGGCAGCTCGCCCTGCGGGTCCGCGCCGACCTGGAGGGCAGACGCCGCAGAGAGGCCGAGCTGTCCGCGCTCTTCGAGACCGCCCACGATCTCGCGGGGCTGCGCGATCTGGACGCGGTGCTGCGCGCGATCGTGCAGCGCGCGCGTTCCCTGCTTGGCACCGAGGTCGCCTACCTCAGCCTCAACGACCCGGTGGCGGGCGACACTTACATGCGGGTCACCGAAGGGTCGGTGGCCGCCCGCTTCCAGCAGCTGCGGCTGGGCATGGGCGAGGGCCTCGGCGGCCTCGTCGCCCAGACCGCCAGGCCGTATGTGACGTCGAGCTACTTCGACGACGAGCGCTTCCAGCACACCCGGACCATCGACACCGGAGTGCGCGACGAGGGCCTGGTCGCGATCCTCGGCGTACCGCTGATGCTCGGCAGCAATGTGATCGGCGTGCTGTTCGCCGCCGACCGGCACAGCCGGGTCTTCGCGCGCGAGGAGATCGCCCTGCTCGGTTCCTTCGCCGCGCACGCCGCCGTCGCCATCGACACCGCCAACCTGCTCGCCGAGACCAGATCGGCACTGGCCGAGCTGGAGCGGGCCAACGAGATCATCCGGGACCACAGCGCGGTCCTGGAGCGCGCCTCCGAGGTCCACGACCGGCTCACCGAACTGGTGCTGCGCGGCGGCGGGGTGCACGACGTGGCGAGCGCGGTCTCCGAAGTCCTGGACGGAACGGTCGAGTTCGCCGACGCCGACTCGGCGGTCTTCGCCGCCTTGGAGCTGACCGGCACGGACGGCCATGCGGTCCGCAACGGACGGGACTGGGTGGCCACGGTCGCGGCGGGCGACGAAGTGCTGGGCGCGCTGGTGCTGCGCGGCCACCCGGCGCTCGACCCGGTGGACCGCCGCACACTGGAGCGGGCCGCGATGGTCACCTCGCTGCTGCTGCTCGCCCGGCGCTCGGCCGGCGAGGCCGAACAGCGCGTGCGTGGCGAGCTCCTGGACGACCTGCTGGACGCGCCCGGCCGCGACCCCCGGCTGCTGCGCGACCGCGCCGTCCGGCTGCGGGCCGACCTGGACGCGCCGCACGTGGTCCTCGCCGCCCGCATCGAGAGCCCCGAGGAGGGCACGGCGGAGCGGCAGACCGCCGACCGGCAGCGGATGGGGTCGGCCGCCGCGCATCTGGCGGCGACCCGGCACGGCCTGGCCGCGACCCGCGACGGCGGGACGGTGCTGCTGCTGCCGCTAGGCCCGGCCGACACCCCGGCCGAGGTCGCCCGGCAGCTGGCCAAGCAGCTGGGCGGCGCCCTGCACGAGCGGGTCACGGTGGGCGCGTCGGCCCCCGTCGAAGCGCCGGCGGCCCGGCCCGCCGAGATAGCCGAGGCGTACGCGGAGGCGCGCCGCTGCCTGGAGGCACTGCGGCTGCTGGGCCGCCCCGGCGAGGGCGCGGCCGCCCAGGACCTCGGCTTCCTCGGGCTGCTCCTCGCCGACACCCGGGACATCGAGGGCTTCGTCGACCGGACGCTCGGCGCGGTCGTGGCGTACGACGAAAGGCGCGGCACCGACCTGGTGCGCACCCTCGACGCGTACTTCGCGAGCGGTATGAGCCCGGCGCGCACCAAGGACGACCTGCACGTCCATGTGAACACGGTGGCTCAGCGGCTGGAGCGGATAGGCAGGCTGCTCGGGCCGGACTGGCAGTGCCCGGCCCGAGCGCTGGAGATCCAGCTGGCGCTGCGGCTCCATCTGATGTCGGCGGCGGTCAGACGTTGACGGAGTCCCGGGAGCGGCTCTCGGCGTCGACCTCCGCCAGGTCCCGGTGGCGGGTCTCCTGGGCGCAGACGAGGGCGATCACCGTGAGGACGGCGGCCGCGATCACATAGAGGGCGATGGGGGTGGAGCTGTCGTAGTCGGACAGGAGGGCGGTGGCGATGAGCGGGGCGGGCGCGCCGGCCGCGACCGAGGCGAACTGGGCGCCGATCGAGGCTCCCGAGTAGCGCATCCGGGTCGCGAACATCTCGGTGAAGAAGGCGGCCTGGGGTGCGTACATCGCCCCGTGGAAGACCAGCCCGACGGTGATGGCGAGGACGAGGTTCCCGAAGTCGGCCGTGTCGATCAGCGAGAAGAAGGGGAACATCCAGGCGCCGACACCCACCGCGCCGATCAGATAGACGGGCCGCCGCCCGATCCGGTCGGAGAGCGCGCCCCAGGCGGGGATCACCGCGAAGTGCACGGCGGAGGCGATCAGTACGGCGTTGAGCGCGGTCTGCTTGGCCATCCCGGCGGAGGTCGTCGCGTACACGAGGATGAACGCGGTGATCACGTAGTAGCTGATGTTCTCCGCCATACGGGCGCCCATCGCGACCAGTACGTCGCGCCAGTGGTCGCGCAGGACGGCGACGAGCGGCAGCTTCTCCGCCACCCGGTCGGGCTCGGCGGCCTTGCGGGACTCCGCACGTTCCAACGCGGCCTTGAACAGGGGGGATTCATCGACCGACAGCCGTATCCACAGCCCGACGAGCACCAGCACCCCGGAGAGCAGGAACGGCACCCGCCAGCCCCAGGAGAGGAAGGCGTCATCCGACAGCAGCGCGGTGAGCGCCGAGAGCACGCCGGTCGCGAGCAACTGCCCGGCGGGCGCCCCGGTCTGCGGCCACGACGCCCAGAACCCGCGCCGCCGAGCGTCCCCGTGCTCCGACACCAGCAGCACGGCCCCGCCCCACTCCCCACCGAGCGCGAACCCCTGCACCAGCCGCAGGGCCGTGAGCAGCACGGGCGCGGCGGAGCCGACCGTGGCGTGCGTCGGCAGCAACCCGATCGCGAAGGTAGCCCCGCCCATCATGAGCAGACTCAGCACGAGCAGCTTCTTGCGCCCGACCCGGTCCCCGAAGTGCCCGAAGACCAGCGCCCCGATCGGCCGGGCGGCGAACCCGACGGCGTACGTCAGGAACGACAGCAGCGTGCCGACGAGCGGGTCGGAGCCGGGAAAGAACAGCTTGTTGAAGACGAGCGCGGCGGCCGACCCGTACAGGAAGAAGTCGTACCACTCGATGGTCGTGCCGATGAGGCTGGCGGCGACGATGCGGGGGAGGCTGGTGGGGGGTGGGGGAGCGGTTGTAGGGGAGGACATCGGCACCACTTCCTGGTGTGCGACGGGGGACGTTTGCGTGTCGCCACACCGTAGGAACGTGCAGGTCAGCGGCGTATGTGGTGGGACGCCATAGTTCTGGGGGTGGGTGTGCGTGGGGGCACCATGAGGGGGGTGTCGGCGCTGGTTCGAGGCTGTTTTGGAGGGCGGCAGGGTGCTGTCCGCGCGCGCTGTTCGGTGCGTTTTGCGGACACGGCGCTGACTTCCGTGCTGGTTTGGTGCTGACCTGAAACCGCACGTCAGCACCCTGGATCACCTCTCCTGTGCTGACTTGGTGCTGACTACGCAGCGTCGAACTCCGACATTCGGTACGGATCGCACGCCGCAGTGGATCAAGGAACGTCGGGATGCCGGCCCGCGCGGTCGCCGAGGTGGCGGGGTCGGCCCCGAGGTGCGGATCGCAGTCCACCCCAGCCGTGGCCGGGGCGGTCAGGGAAGCGGGTCCCGCAGACGAAGAACCCGACACACCACAGGGCCACCGCGCGCGGCACAACATCGTTTTCTCCCGGCCCCCAGCTGGCGCAAGACCGCAGCGCCCACAGTGGCCGGCCGGACGGCTGCGAGGCGCGCGTGGCTGTAGCGACGCCGCGCGGAGCGGGGCGCAGGGCCGGCGTTCAGCGGTGACGCAGGAGCCTCTTGGGGCATTCACGCTGAGTGCTCCAGTCGCAGCGAACCAGGCGCAACGCCTTCACGCCTCCTCGTACGCGCAAGGCGATCTCGTAGCCGATCTTCTTTCTGTTGGCGCCGGCGACCGTTACATCCGTACGACGGCGACCATGTACGGCTCGGTCTTCGACGGAGACGCTGAAGCCCTCTCGACCCGCTGTTTCGGCGGTGTGGTTCTTGAGCGACTTGTGCAGCTCGCTCTCGCCTGTTGTCTCGGACACCTCTCCCCTGGGCACGTGCCGGGCGTGGTAGCGGCCGTTCTTCTCGACGATGGTCATGAACCCGGGGCAGGCGGTCCCGTATTCGTGGGCCCCGAGGCAGTAGAGAAGGTGAGGCTGGCACTCAAGTCGATAGTGATCCCGTAACCGCGATGCAGCACGTTGTGGGTCATGATTTGAGAGTAAATCCTGCCTCTGACAACAGAGTTGGTTGCCGCGGCGGGGCTAGTCGGTGGCGGCGCCCCTGCCGACGAGCAACCCCGCCCCCCCCTCAACGCGCCGCTTGCCTTCGTGCACTGCTCTAGTCGGCTGGGATCAGGTTCTGGGTGTTGCGTGAGGGGGATTGAGTATGTTCTGCGGCCCCTGAGCGGGGATGAGATGCGGGCGGGAGGATGGGGGAGTGCTGTCCCGGGCCAGGAGTCTGACTCATGACATGCCTGACCGAAGTGTCCTGGTGTCACAGTGTCGGCCGTTGGCCGGGGATGGTGCGTTGTCGGTGCCGGGCCGGCGGGGCGTGTCCCGATAGGGGCCTGCCGATCGTGGTGTCGTCCTCACGATTCTGACCGCCCGAGGCGGCCCGGTACCGGCAACGCGACGCGCCGTCGGACCGGAAAGGGGAATGGGCATGTCCAGATCGACCGTGTCCAGTACGCCGCCTGCTCCGCAGACCCGTCGTCGTCGCCCCTGCGGGGGAGGCGGTGCTGGGAGTGGATACGCAATCGGGCCAGGAAGCGGGGCGCCGTGGGGCGGCCCGGGAGGTCTTCCACCTGGTCAGGCCGCTCCGGCCGTGACCGCGCTGACGGAGGCTGTGGAACCCCCGTCGGCTTGCTCCCGCGGGGCCCCTCGTGCGTCGGCCTACGTAACGGAGCCGATTCGCTCGATCGCATGAGGCCCGGATCCTGACGAGGTCGCTCTGCGGTCTTGTCCGCGACCGGGCTGCCCTGACCGGCCCTGACGCGTGACGAGCACTCACGCGAAATCCTGATTCCGAGGCGAGCGATGATTCAGAAATCGGCGCCCAGCAAGGCGAGGGGGCGACGGTCCAGCTCAGCGATGCGGATCTTCTCGCGCAGCCAGTTCGCGACATCACCTTCCTGACCTTCCTGCTCAAGCAGAAGGACCGGTTCCCGTAGTTCACCGAGAACGGTCACTCGCCGGCTCAGGGCCCGCTCGTTTCCAGCCCCCGACCCCACTCAGTGCACCGGGATGATGTCGGGGGCGCCGAGCCGTACCGCGTCGGCGGTCTGGTCGTCCGGCTGCTGCTGAGCCTCGCGTTCGGCGGCCACCCGCGTCAGGTAGTGGTTGACCTCACGGTCCCGGTGCGCTTGGTCCCACCCCAGGTGAGGCGCCATCAGTTCCACGACGGTCTGCGCCGCGTCCACACCACGGTCCCAGGACTCGATGGAGATCCGGGTACGTCGGGCGAGCACGTCCTCCAGGTGGCGGGCACCCTCATGGGTCACCGCGTAGACGGCCTCGACCCGCAGGTAATCGTCGGAGCTCGGCAACGGCTCGCCGAGTGAGGAGTCGGCTGCGACCAGGGCGAGCAGCTCGTGCACCAGGGAACCGTAGCGGTTCAACAGGTGCTCGATACGGGCGACATGCAGCCCGGAGCACTCGGCGAGGTTGTGGCGGGAGTTCCAAAGGGCCGGATAGCCGTCGGCGCCGAGCAGCGGAACGCGTTGCGTGATGCAGTCGGGCACTTTCTCGTCCAGGCCGCGGGCCGCCTCGTCGACTGCGTCCTTGGCCATCACCCGATAGGTCGTGTACTTGCCGCCGGCCACCACGACGAGCCCGGGTACCGGGTGTGCGACCAGGTGCTCCCGTGACAGTTTGCTGGTTTCTGCGGCCTCGCCGGACAGGAGGGGACGCAGACCGGCGTAGACGCCTTCGACGTCCTCCGGAACCAGAGGTGTGGCCAGGACGCTGTTGACGTGTTCCAGTAGGTAGGTGACGTCCTTGGAGCTGAGGGCGGGATGGGCCTTGTCGAGTGTCCAGTCGGTGTCGGTGGTCCCGATGATCCAGTGTCGTCCCCAGGGGATGACGAACAGCACGCTCTTCTCGGTGCGGAGGATCAGCCCGGTGCGGGAGTTGATCCGGTCACGGGGGACCAGCAGGTGTACGCCCTTGGAGGCGCGGACGTGGAACTGGCCGCGCGTGCCGGCGAGGGCCTGGGTGTCGTCGGTCCACACCCCGGTCGCGTTGATGACCTGTTTGGCTCGTACCTCTGTCTCCTCGCCGGTCTCCAGATCCGTGACAGCGGCTCCCACCACCCGCTCGCCCTGCCGCAGGAAGCGGCTGACACGGGTGCGGTTGGCGGCCAGCGCTCCGTAGGCGACGGCCGTGCGGGCGAGGAACATGGTGTGCCGGGCGTCGTCGACCTGGGCGTCCCAGTACTGGATGGCGCCGACCAGGGCGTCGGAGCGCAGCGCGGGCGCCTCGTGCAGGGCTCGGCGCTTGAGCAGGTGGCGGTGGTGGGGCAGACCTCTGGAGGTACCGGAGGCCGCAGCCATGGTGTCGTACAGCAGCACGCCGGCGCCGACGTACGGACGCTCCCAGATCCGGTGTTGCAGGGGGTAGAGGAACGGCACCGGACGCACCAGATGAGGGGCGAGGAACTGAAGCAGGAGTCCGCGTTCCTTCAGGGCTTCGGCGACGAGCCGGAAGTCCAGCATCTCCAGGTAGCGCAGGCCGCCGTGGATGAGCTTGCTGGAGCGGCTGGATGTGCCCGAGGCCCAGTCCCGGGCTTCGACGAGGCCGACTCTCAGGCCCCGGGTGGCGGCGTCAAGGGCCGCGCCGGCGCCGACGACGCCGCCCCCGACGACGAGGACGTCGAGCTCACCCTCTCCCAGTCGGACGAGGGCCTCCGCGCGTGCCCCTGGCGAGAGAGCCACCGGGTTCGCCATGGTCTCCTCCTCGTGCAGCGGGTGCGGGTGTGGGCGGCACACGTGGCCTGGGCCGCCCGTTCGGTCGCTCCCGGCCGGAACCTATTCGACCTTGGCCCAGTCGAGCGTGCGCTCTACCGCCTTCTTCCAGCCCGCGTATCCTTCCGCGCGCTGTTCCTCCGACCACTGGGGTTCCCAGCGCTTGGACTCCTGCCAGTGGGTGCGCAGTTCGTCCGTGTCCCGCCAGAAACCGGTGGCCAGACCGGCGGCGTAGGCGGCGCCGAGCGCGGTGGTCTCGGCGACGACCGGGCGGCTGACCGGGACGCCGAGGACGTCGGCCTGGATCTGCATGCACAGGTCGTTGGCCGTCACGCCGCCGTCGACCTTGAGCACGTCGAGGTGGACGCCGGAGTCCTGCTCCATGGCCTCCACCACGTCGCGGCTTTGGTAGCAGATGGCTTCCAGGGTGGCCCGCGCCAGGTGGCCGTTGTCGTTGTACCGGGCGAGGCCGACGATCGCGCCGCGGGCGTCGGAGCGCCAGTACGGGGCGAACAGGCCGGAGAAGGCGGGGACGAAGTAGATCCCGCCGTTGTCCTCGACGGTCCGCGCCAGGCGTTCACTCTCGGCGGCGTCACTGATGATCTTCAGCTGGTCGCGCAGCCATTGCACCGCGGAGCCTGTGACGGCGATGGAGCCTTCGAGTGCGTAGATCGCCGGGCTGTCGCCGAATTGGTACGCCACGGTGGTGAGGAGGCCGTGCTGGGACCGCACCAGTTCCGTGCCGGTGTTGAGCACCAGGAAGTTGCCGGTGCCGTAGGTGTTCTTGGCTTCGCCCGGCGCGTAGCAGACCTGCCCGACGGTGGCTGCCTGCTGGTCGCCGAGCACACCGGTGATGGGGATGGCGGCCCGCAGCGGCCGGGACGTACGGGTCTGTCCGAACGCCTCCCGGTGGGAGGACGGGCTGATGGTTGGCAGCATCGCCCGGGGAACGCCGAAGAAGCCCAGCAGCTCGTCGTCCCAGTCGAGGGTCTCCAGGTCCATCAGCATGGTGCGGCTGGCATTGGTCACGTCGGTGGCGTGGATGCCGCCGTCGGGGCCGCCGGTGAGGTTCCACAGCACCCAGCAGTCGGTGTTGCCGAAGAGGGCATGACCCTGCTCGGCCGCCTCGCGGACTCCGTCGACGTTCTCCAGGATCCACTGGATCTTGCCGCCGGAGAAGTACGTGGCCGGCGGCAGCCCTGCCTTGCGGCGGATGACGTCGCCCTGGCCCGAGCGTTCCAGCGCTGCCGCGATGGAGTCGGTACGGGTGTCCTGCCAGACGATGGCGTTGTAGTAGGGGCGGCCGTTGCGCGGGTCCCAGACGACGGTCGTCTCCCGTTGGTTGGTGATACCGATGGCCGCCAGGTCCTCCGGCGAGAGGTTTCCGTGCCGGAGCGCGTTCTGCATCACCGAGTTGGTGCGCTCCCAGATCTCCACCGGGTCGTGTTCGACCCACCCCGAGCGCGGGAGGATCTGCGCGTGCTCCATCTGGTGCTTCGCCACCTCGTTGCCGGCATGGTCGAAGATCATGAAACGGGTGCTGGTGGTCCCTTGGTCCACCGCACCGACGAAGTCCGCCATGGGATGCCGCCTCTCCTTGGGCTCTCCCGGGGCGGCCGGATCACGGCCGCCCCGGGAGCCGGTCAGCTCTCGTGTCAGCTCTCGTCCGGGGTCGGGACCCGTCCGGGGGGCTCCGGCTCAGCGGTCGGCAGGAACCGGCCGATGAAGAACTTGTACAGGCCCGCTCCCAGCAGACCTCCGATCAGCGGACCGACGATCGGCACCCAGAAGTAGAAGTGCCCGTACTGATCTCGCCACGCTCCGCCGTACCCGGTGAAGAAGCTGGCCAGCCGGGGACCGAAGTCGCGTGCCGGGTTGATCGCGTAACCCGCGTCGGTGCCCCAGGCCATACCGATGGCCACGACGATCAGGCCGACGATGAACGGCGCCAGGTTGGCGCCGGGGGGCGTGTTGAGCAGGTCCGTGACCGCGAGGATCAGCAGCAGCAGGATCGCGGTGCCGATGACCTGGTCGCGGAGTGCGCCCCATTCGGTGACCGGCAGGTTCGTGTTGCCGTTGGCGGGCAGCGTGGAGAAGACGCCCTGCGTCTTGATCGTGTGGGTGGGATCCGCCTTCGCCAGCGCCTCGGTGTAGTTCCACCGGACGATCAGGGCTGCCACGAAGGCGCCGGCCGTCTGGGCCAGCGCGTAGGGAGCCACTTTGCTCCACGGGAAGCCCTTGAAGGCCGCCAGCGCGACGGTCACCGCGGGATTGAGGTGAGCACCGCTCAGCCTCGCCGCGACGTAGACGCCCAGGGTGACGCCGAGGCCCCAGGCCCAGGCGATGCTGTCGTGGTTTCCCAGGCCGCCCGCCGGATTCGTGAGAGCCCCGCCGGCGACTACCTGAGCCACCACGCCACAACCGAAGAGGATGAGGATCATCGTGCCGGCGAATTCCGCTGAAAGCTCGCCGACCAGTCCTGATCTCTTGAGTCGCTCAGCCATGGGTGCCCGCTTCCCGCCGGCCCAAGGGCCGGCCGTCGACTGCCCCGAGTACTCCAGAGATCATTGTAAGACCGGCCAGAGCCATGCGCGCGCGAGGCGAAACGCCTGCTGCCCGGCCGGTGAGAGCGACCCCCTGACCAGGCGGAAGGGGATGCCGGCGCCAAGGGTCCGGCTGACCTGGGGTCCGCGGCCCCGCGGCCGACGGCTTCGTGCACACGTCGCCGCGCCGTGCGCGCGGGGCCGGCTGCACACCGGTGGAAGCGTTCGGCGGTGCGGGCAACTCGGGCGCCGATGTGGTCGCGACGAACGCGGACGGGTTCCGCCGTCATCCCAGGCAAGCACTACGCCGACGGCAACCGGGTGGGCTCCAAGGACCTGTGGCGCCGCGGCGGCACCTGCTTCGCCGTCCATGAGGCCGACGTGGCGGTCGTCGTCACCACCGCCTCCGCCGCCGCACCCGCCGAGGAGCCCGCCGCCACCTGCGGCATCGTCCGCGTCGGCGGCGGCGCCCTGGCCGCCTGGACCGAACTGGCCGTACCCCCGCCCTGGGAGGCGGGCGGCAGCGAGCACGGATCGCGGATGTCCACGGCGTGACGGCACACTGTTCGTGTGGCGTGCGATCGCGAATGCGCCCGCCTGTCACCGGCGATGCCGGAGCCCCGTGAGGACACTGGACAGAGGCTCGGCCGCCGGTTCCACCCGGGAGGTCCCATGAAGATGCTGATCAACAGTCCGGAGACCGTGGTCGCCGATGCCCTGCGGGGGGTGGCTGCCGCCCACCCGGAGCTGAACGTGGACGTGGAGCGGCGGGTGGTCGTACGGCGGGACGCGCGGGAGGGCGGGCGGGTCGGGCTGGTGTCCGGCGGCGGCTCCGGGCACGAGCCGCTGCACGCCGGGTTCGTCGGGTACGGGATGCTGTCGGCCGCGTGTCCCGGGGAGGTGTTCACCTCGCCCGTCCCGGACCAGATGCTGCGCGCGGCGAGCGCCGTCGAGGCCGGGCAGGGCGTGCTGTTCGTCGTCAAGAACTACACCGGGGACGTCCTGAACTTCCAGATGGCCGCCGAGCTCGCCGAGGAGGACGGCGTCCGGGTCGAACGGGTCCTGGTCAACGACGACGTCGCCGTCACCGACAGCCTGTACACGGCCGGGCGGCGGGGCACCGGGGCGACCCTGTTCGTGGAGAAGATCGCCGGGGCGGCCGCCGAGGAGGGCGCACCGCTGGAACAGGTGGCCGCGATCGCCCGGCGCGTCAACGAGTCCTCGCGCACCTTCGGCGTGGCGCTCAGCGCCTGCAGCACTCCCGCGAAAGGCGGCCCGACCTTCGACCTGCCGGACGGGGAGATGGAGCTCGGGGTCGGGATCCACGGCGAGCCGGGCCGGGAGCGGCGCGCGATGATGCCGGCCCGAGAGATCGCGGAGGTCGCGGTGGGCGCCGTACTTGAGGAGCTGGTGGAGGTGGCTCCGGCCAACGGGCCGGTACTGGCCCTGGTCAACGGGATGGGAGCGACGCCGCTGCTGGAGCTGTACGGGTTCCACGCCGAGGTGGTCCGGCTGCTGGAGGCCCGGGGCGTGCCGGTGGCGCGGGCGCTCGTGGGCAACTACGTCACGTCGCTGGACATGGCGGGCTGCTCGGTGACGCTGTGCCGGGCCGGCGCGGAAATGCTGCGGCTGTGGGACGCGCCCGTGCAGACGGCCGCGCTGCGCTGGGGCCGCTGAGCCCGTGGTGGCGGTGGGACCGGCCCCGCTCACGCGGCGGGTTCACCATCAAACTCCATCTGAGGGCCGACGGCCGCTGCCGCCCGCCGCCGCCCGCTGCCCTTGATCGTCACACCCGGCCAGCGGGCGGCCTGCACCCAGTTCAAGCCGGTCCTGGAGAAGATCCGCGTCCCAGGGCCGGATGCGGCAGGCCCCGCAAGATGCCCGACCCCCGCCGAGGCCGGCAACGGCCAACCTCGATGCCTATCGGGCCTACAGCAACAGGGGGCGGGCCGGCCGGGCGCGGGGTGGAGGTCGTGGTGCTCGGTGACGTCGAATGGCGGTCGCTGGTGCGGGAGTTGGCTCGGCCCGCCCGGGGCTGTGGTCCGAGGACATCGAGGGCATCGGGGAGCCGCCGTCGCTGAGCACTTGGATGATCAGGACTGAGTACGCGTACTCATAGCTGGCCTGAATTCGCCCTGTAGCCTGCCGGAAAGAAGATCAGCAAGCGGAGGGGCGAACGGCATGTCCACACCGATCGGTGGTCCCACACGGGGCTTCTGGATCACGCCAGGCGAAGTCCAGAAGGCCGGCGACTCGGCGCGCAAGGTGGCCAAGGACATCCCCGACGAGATCAAGACCCTGTACACGCCGACGGACGCGGCGGTGGCGGGTCTCGCCGGTTTCGAGACCGCCAAGGCGATCGACGACTGCCTGGAGGCGTGGGCGAAGGCGCTGCGCTCGCTGGCGGGCATGGTGGAGGGTGCGGCGGACGCGGTCGGCTCGTCCAGTACGCGCTTCACCCGGGAGGACCACGAGCGCGGGAAGTCGTTCCTGGGCTTCGGCCCGTACGCGCCGGGCGTCACGGCCCCGGGGCACGGCCCGTACACGCCGTACACCCCCTACGCCCCGGGAGTGACCCTCCCGCCGGCGTCGAACGGGGGGCACTGACACATGCGGGTCTCGCAACTCCGCGACGCCAAACCGCTCCTGCTGACGGACGCGGGTGACGCCTGGGACAAGCTGGCGGAGAAGTTCGCCACCCACACCACCGACTGCGGCAAGTATCTGCACCAGCCCCTCCAGCAGGGGAACTGGGGCGGGATCGCCGCCGAGTCCGCCGCCGACCGGCTCGGCCGGATGCAGCGCGACCTGGTGGTGGCGAAGAAGGAACTCGACGCCGTGGGAACGGTGTTGAGGGCCTGCGGCGAGGAGTTCGCCGCGCAGCAGGGCAAGCTCGCGAACGCCGTGGCGGACGCGACGGGGGCCGGATACCAGGTCGCGGACGACGGCAAGGTCACCGCGCCGAGCGTCGACACCGGCGGGATGAAGCCCGGCGACGTGGCGATGATGCAGCGCGACCAGGCCACCCGCGCGCAGGGGTACGCCGACCGCATCGGCGACGCTCTGGCGGCGGCGCAGAAGGCGGACAAGGAGTACGCGGCGGCGATCAGGCTCTTCACCGACGCGGCCAACCGCTGCGCGAAGGGCGACTGGAGCACGGGCCTGCTGGAGCTGGCGAAGGCGGACGAGCTCAACCGCGAGCTGCTGCACGAGCTCGGCATGCCGGACAAGAACGGCTCCCCTGCCGCCGTGCAGGCGTGGTGGGCGCAGCTGTCCCCCAGCCTCCAGGCCAAGCTGATCCAGGACTACCCGCAGCAGATCGGCAACCGCGACGGCATCCCGGCCGTCGATCGCGACCGGGCCAACCGGACGTATCTGCCGATGTTGCTGAACAGCCTGGAGGCGCAGTACGCGGGAGCGGACGGGGACGAGGCGAAGGCGCTCAAGGACAAGATCGACGGGTTGCAGGGCATCAAGAAGCAGCTGTCGGCGGAGGGCGAGCCGCGCCCGTACCTGCTGGGCATCGGCTCGGAGGGCAAGGGCCGGGCCATAGTCTCCTTCGGCAACCCGGACACGTCGAAGAACGTCTCCGCGTACGTGCCGGGGCTCAACACCAAGCTGAGCGGCCACTTCGCGTCGGCGGACGTGGACCGCGCCCGGAACGTGGCGACCATGGCGAACAAGATGTACCCCGACACCACGACCGCCTCGGTGGTGTGGCTCGGCTACGACTGCCCGCAGCTCGACAGCTTGTCGTGGTCGGCGACGGACGTGATGAGCAAGGACGACGCGAAGGCGGGAGCTCCGGCGTACGACCGGTTCCTGAGCGGCATCAGGGCCACCCACGAGTCCGGCTCGCCGCATGTGACGGCCATCGGCCACTCGTACGGCTCACTCACGGTGGGTCAGGCGACGCAGCAGCCCGGCGGTATCCCGGCGGACGACGTGGTGCTGATCGGCAGCCCCGGTGTGGGTGTGAACAAGGCGTCCGACCTGGGTGTGGGGGCGGAACACGTATACATAGGCGCGGCGGAGAACGACCAGGTCACGTACCTTCCGTCGCCGAACCTGCTGGAGTACGTGGCACCGGGAAGCGAGTACGGCCCGAAGAAGAACTGGTTCGGTACGGACCCCGCGGACAACCACTTCGGCGGCCACCACTTCGCCGTGGCCCCGGGCAAGGACACGGGTCTGACGGGTCTGGCGAAGGGTGACCTCCCCGCGCACGCGCTCTACTTCGACCCGGACGCGGGCGGCGACTCCCTCCCCAACATCGCGAGCGTGGTGACGGGGCACGGCGACCGCATCACGACGACGAGGCCGCGATGAGGCGGGCACGGGTGGTGGCGTGCGCGGTGCTGATGACGGCGCTGGCGGCGTGCGGGCCTGGCGGGGCCGGGCAGACGAAGAGCGGCGACCAGCGGGTACGGCAGACGCAGAAGGCATCGAAGATGAACATGCAGCAGGCGGGCGAGGGCTCGGAGAAGATCCTGGACGAGACGCTGGCGGCGGTCCAGCCGCCTGTGAAGTGGGCGTACGGCGCCCCCATGCAGGAGGCATGCAGCACCGATCTCAACGAGCCGATGGGCAGGACGACGGTCACCCGCAGCCGCAACATCATGACGGTGGTCTCCCCCCACCGCCGTGGCAGCCTCCTGGGCGTGGTCCAGCGCCACTGGGAGCAGCAGGGCTTCAAGGTCACGAGCGTGCGGAACGACGAGTCGATGCCATGGCTCCGCGCGAGCCGCCCCGACGGCTTCAGCGTGTCGCTGCAGGTGGGGAGCGTGGGGAATGTGTTCATCAGCGCGAGTTTCGGGTGCGCGCAGGACTCGGCCATGACGTATCCGGCCGGGACGCCGGGGCAGCCCGGCGGGCCTCGGGCGGAGGACCTTCGGCCTCGGGAGCGGTCGGAGTTCTGGTCGGCGGCGGGGTGAGGCGGTCGCTTCAGGCTCTGGGCAGCCCTGGCCGGGCAGCGTCGTCCGGCCCGGCCAGGACCTGATGGCGCTGCCCGGCCCAAGTGGCGGGGCAGCCCGTGCCCGTCAGGCCGTGCTGAGTGGATGGGCCGCTGTGGTGGAGCGCGGGGGCCAGGCGCGGGGGGCGAGGATGCCGAGTACGTAGGCGCGGGCGACGAGGGCGGGGCGGGTCGCGGCGCCCAGGAGTTCCCGCAGGCGGCTGAGGTGGTAGTCGACCGTCTGCCGGGACAGCTTCAGCGAGGTGGCGATGTCGCTGTTGCTGCTGCCCGCCGCCAGGAGGGAGAGGATGCGGATCTGCGCGGCGGTGAGTGACGGATGGGCCTCGTGGGCGAGGCTCTGGTGGGTGACGATGACCCAGACGTGCCGGGCGCGGGCTGCGGAATGGCCGACCGTCGTCAGGTGGAGCTGTGCGCGGCGCTGCCGCCCCTGGGCGTCGACGAGTATCGCGGACGTCTCCACTCGTCTGGTGCGGCGCGCTATCAGACCGTTCCACCTGCGGTGCAGCCGGTCGAGGCCGGGCCCGGGGGCGAGCAGGGTGTGCGCGCGGCGGCCGACCAGGTCGGGCAGGCTGAGCTGGAACAGCTCGGCGGCAGCCGCGCTCGCCTCGACCACGCGTCCGTTGGCCGACAGCAGTGCGCAGGGCAGGCCGCTGTGGTCGCGCAGGGCCTGCAGGTTGTCCTCGGCCTCCTGCCACTGGACCATGGCGCGGAGTTGATCCGTGATGTCCACGTAGATCCCGGCGACGCAGGTCCGCGCGTTCTCCCGCACGGGGAACCGGTGGCCCACCGCCTGGCCCGCGCTGCCGTCCGGGCGCCGGTAGTCGAGGGTGTGGCGCACCGGTGTCCCCCGGGTGAGGATCTCCTGGTCGAGGGCGCGGAAGTGGACGGCCTCGGCGGGGGCGTCGAAGTCCTCTATGTACTTGCCGACGAGTTCGTCCGGAACGGTGCCGTAGAGGTGCGCGTAGGCGTGGTTGGCCCACAGGTAGCGGCCCTCGCGGTCCCGGATGAAGGCGGCGGCCGGGGCGAGGTCCACAAGGCCCGCGAAGGCGGCGTACCGGCGCGGGGTCTCGGGGTGGGCGTCGACCTCCACGGCGAGGCCGCGCGTACGGCTGTGGGCGGGGCTTTCGTCCAGGGGCCAGCTCACGTCGAAGGTGCGGCCGTCGAACCGGGCCTGCCAGCGGCCCTCCTCCGGCGGGTGCCCCGGGGCCGAGAGCTCCTGACGCATCCGGTCGAGGAAGCGCTGCGCCGTGCCCGTGTCGGCGAAGGCGCCGCCTCCCCTCTCCAGCACCTGCCACGGCTCGTCGACCTCCCACCAGAACACGGGAAGGTGTTCCAGCAGTGCCTTGAGACTGGAATCGTCCACAGCGGTCTCTCCATCCGTATACAACTGGCTGACGCACAGTCACATCGCGATGGGTATCCCGTCCCGATCCCGCGCATGCTCGGTTCTCGGCCGAAGTGGAGGCCGACCCGCCAGCCGCGCCGGACTGTTCCGGTGCCCCAACGCGGTCCGCGACTCAGGCATTTGCCTGAATGTCAGGCGTCCCCGGTGGCGCTGCGGGCGCCTGGTGCGTGGTTGCCTTGAGTATGCGGGTGAACACGCCCCGACACGTACGCCGGGACCTTTCCCCGCGCCCGACGCGCATCACCGATCCGTACGACGACACGTACGACGACACGTATGACGACGCGTACGGCACGTACCGACACGGACGAATGGAGACGAACTTCAGTGAGCAAGGTGCTGTTAGTGCATGCCAAGGGTGGTCCGCCGCTCGGTCACGTCCTCTCCCGGACGGCCGCGAGGGCGGAAGTGCACCTGCTGGCGCTCAGCGCACTTCCTCCCACCGTGGCAGGCTCCGCCCGGAGACTGTGCGCCTCGGTCGTGACGCCCGCCGAGGCGGAGCGTTCCGATCTGGTGTCCCTGATCGTCTCGCGGGCCGAGGCTGTTGGCGCGGACGCGGTGCTCACCTTCTCCGAGTACGCGGTCGTGGCCGTTGCCGAGGCGTGCGAGGCGCTCGGTCTCGCGGGGGCCGGCGGCGCCTCCGAGCTCGCCCGTGACAAGCGGCTGATGCGGCGCACCTGGCAGGAACACGGCCTGCCGCAGCCCGAGTTCCGTGCCGTCGCCACGGAGGCCGACCTGCACGAGGCGGCCGGTGCCCTGCCCTACCCGATGCTCCTCAAGGCGGCCTGGAGCGCGGGCTCCACCGCGCACCAGATCATCCGCTCACCGCACGAGGTGTCAGCGGCCTGGCGCCGCTCGCGTGAAGTCATGGCTGAATCCGCCCAGTTGGGGTACGCGGAGCTCCATGTGGCCGAGGCGAACGCGGACTTCGTGGTGGAGCAGATCGTGACCGGCGCCGTGTCGGACTGGTTCGAGGAGCCCGGCTGGGGCGACTACGTCAGTGTCGAGGGTGTCGTGGCGGACGGCGTCTTCCACCCGGTCTGCGTCAGCGGCCGGATGCCCACGGTCGAGCCGTTCACCGAGCGTGCCGGCATCACCCCCGCCCTGCTGTCCCAGGACGCCCAGGACCGCGTGGTGGCGCTCGCGCGGGAGGCCGTCGACGCCCTCGGCCTGCGCGACTGCGGGACGCACACCGAGATCAAGCTCGGCGCGGACGGCGACATGTGGCTGATCGAGACGGCTGCCCGGTTCGGCGGCGCGATGACGGTGCCGCAGATCGAGGAGGTCTTCGGGCTCGACCTCGTCGGCATGCTCGTCGACCACCTCCTCGGGCGCCCGGTCGAGTGGCCCGGGCAGGCCCTCGCCCCGGCGCAGGCGCACGGCGCGGCCGGCTCCCTCGTCGTCCTCGCGGTCGACGGCAGGGGCGAGGCGTGGCGGGACCGCAGGGTCTGGGACTTCCCGGCGGTCTCGGCGCGCGTGCCCCTCACCCGCGGCAGCGAGCTGTCGGTGGTCGCGGAGAGTTCGCTCCCCGACGGCAGCGTCGTGCCGGTGTACGACCCGGCCGCGGGCGCCAACACCATGGCGGCCCTGTGCCTGCTCTCCGCCACCGACCCGCGGACGGTGCTCCGCGACTTCGAGACGCTGGTGGACGCCCTGCCGCGGGTGCTGCCCGCCGCGCGGCGCTCCGTCATACAGCCCGAGGAGGTCTCCGTATGACCGCCCAGCTGTTCACCGGCGCCGCCGAACCGGCCACGGACCGCACGGTCGTCGGCGAGAACCTCTCCCTGCCGCTCTTCCGCACGCTCTCCGGGGTCCTGGCCGGCCACCCCTACCTCAAGGTCGTCGTCGACCGTGCCGAGAACACCTGGCACCTGCTCGACACGGCCGCGCACCCCTTCCACGTCAACTACATCGCCACCCGCGTCCTGGGCATGGAACTCGCCGAGCTGGACGCGGACCTGGACGCGTTCAACGCCTCCGTCTACATGGACCCCGGGCGTCGTTTCCTGCTGGGTGTGCTGTCCCTGCACACCGGCGAGGACGCGGAGGGCCGCGAGCGCACCTTCCTCGTCCTGGAGACGACCGAGGCCGACACCATGCACGGCGAACTCCTCGAATTCTTCTACGAGTTCGTGCGGGTACGGGTCGATGGCAGGCTCCCGTTGCTGCTCAAGCCCGCCAACCACGGGCAGGAGGAGGAGCTGGCGGCCATCAGCGAACTGCGCGTGCCGCGCATCCTGAGCCACGAGCTCTTCGGCTCCAGGACCCGGACGCCGCTGAACCCCGGCGAGGCCACCGGGCGGCTGCGGTTCTTCCGTACGAACGAGGCGTACGAGGAGTACACAGCCGGGGAAGCCGGGCTCGGCTGGGCGGACATCGTGGCCATGCCGTGCCTGCCGGACGATGTCCCCCGGGTGGCCGGATTCCTCAACACCGCGCCGATCACGCCGCTTTCGCACACCAACGTCCTGGCCTCCGGCTGGGGGATACCCAACGCGATCGTGCTCGATCTGGAGGAGCTCGTCGAGAGGGGCGGCCTGGACGGCGCGTGGGTGCGCTACCGGGTGCGCGAGGACGAGATCTCCCTGGAGCGGCTGGACCAGGAACCGGCCCTGCGCGCACCGGCCTGGCACCAGCAGCGCATACGCCTCGAACCGCCCCTGCTCGAAAACACCCCCGTGCTGGCCCTGCACCGGCTGCGCAGCACCGACCGCGACCGGTACGGCACCAAGGCGGCCAACCTCGGCGAGCTGCACCACGTACTCGACAGCCGTACGGCCGACCTGACCGCCTTCTACGGGCGGCCCCGCCCGCCGCGCGACGACCTCTACGGGCACCTCGCCGCCCGGCTCGGCCTCAGCGCGCCCTCCGCAGCCGAACTCCGCGCCAGTGCGTCCGACTTCGTGGCCGCGACGGTCGGCGCCCCGGAGGGCGTCGCGCTGCCGTTCGCGCTCCAGCAGCACTTCCTCGCCTCGTCGCCCGCCCTCCAGCAGGGCATCGGCAAGCTCAAGATGGCACTCGAACTCGACGCCACCGACGTCCTGGACCCGCTCTGTCTGCAACTCCAGCAACTGATCCGGAACACGCCAGTCCCCGAGTCCGTCACCCGGCAGATCAGCCAGGCGTTCCCCGTCCCGGCCGCCGCGCTCGGACGCCTGGTGGTGCGCTCCTCGTCCAACGCCGAGGACCTTCCGGGCTTCTCCGCGGCGGGCGTCTACGACTCCGTCACCGCCGTCCACGGCCCCGGCGAACTCCTGGACGCGGTACGCCAGGTGTGGGCCTCCCTGCTGTCGCCCCGCAGCGTACGACTGCGCCACCAGGTCGGGATCTCCCTCGACGACACCTATATGGGCGTGATCATCCAGGAGTACGTGCCCGCCTCACTCGGTGGTGTCCTGGTGACCTGCGACCCGACCCGCCGCGAGGACTTCCGCAACGTCTACCTCAACTGTTCCCCCGGCTCCCCGGAGCGGGTCGTCGACGGCTCGGTCCTGCCGCAGCAGTATCTGTACAACACGGTGGAGGGCGGCGGCCGCACCGTCGCCCTGGGCTCCTGGGGCGACGGGCTGCCCGCCGCCACCCGCGCCCGGCTCGCCGACCTCTCCCTGACCGGGCGGCTCCTGCAGTCCCACTTCAGCGGGTCGGAGTTCGGCGGGTCCGACGTGGACAAGCCGCTGGACATCGAGTGGCTGATGACCGAGCGGGGCGACTTCCGGCTGGTCCAGATCCGCCCGTACGCGCTGTGAGGGGGCTGCGCCCCGGAGAGCCGGCCGCCACCGGTCCGACGGACACCGCCCGCCGGATCATCCGGCTCAACTACGGCTTCCAACTGCTGTTCAACCTGCTGTGGTGGATGCCGGTGTTCTACGCCTACCAGAAGGCGGCCGGGCTCTCGGACGGGCAGATCTTCGGCATCCAGAGCATCTACTACGTGGCCTTCTGCCTGTTCGAGATCCCGACCGGGCTGATCGCCGACCGGATCGGCGCCCGCAACTGCCTGCGGGCCGGGGCGGTGGTGATGACGGCGGCGAACCTGGCTCCCGTGGTCAGCGCCTCGTACACCGGCTTCCTCGTCCACTTCCTCGCCATCGCCGCGGGCCGTTCGCTCACCTCGGGAGCGGCGAGCGCCTATCTGTACGACGGGCTGCGGGCCGAGAAGTGCGACGAGCACTATCTGAAGGCGGAGGGCACCGCACGGGCCCTGGGGCTGGCGGCGAAGGTCGTGTGCTGGCCGCTGGTCGGGCCCCTGATGACCGTCGCCCACGCGGCTCCGTACCTGCTCAGCGCCGCCAGCGCCGCGGGCTCCCTCGCGTGCGCCGTCGCGCTGCCCCGGCTCGCCGGTGCGGGCGGTGGGCCGGGCGGTGGTAAGGGGACGGCGGCCGGCCGGGCGAACGGCGGGCGCGGGGGCGGCGCGTTCCTGCGGGACGCGGGCTCCGCGCTGCGCTGCGTCGCCTCTTCGCCGTGGCTGGCCCTGGTGATGGTGCAGGGCGTGGCGATCTTCACGCTGTCCCGGATCTGCCAGGTCAACCTCTTCCAGCCGATCCTGCTGGACCACGGCATCGGGGAGGCCTCGCACGGTGGGGTGATGGCGGCGATGACGGTGGCGGAGGCGGTGGCCTCGGCCCGGCCCCAGTGGCTGAGCCGCCGTCTGCCACCGGTGGCCTGGGTGTCGATCCTCAGTCTCGCGCTCGCGGGCACCCTGGCGGCCATGACGTTCGGCGGGCCGTGGGCCGTCGTCGCGCTGCTCTGCCTGTTCGCCGCCGCGACCGGCTTCGCGTACCCCATCCAGCGCAAGTTGGTGAACGACGCGATACCCGCGAACGCCCCACGGGCCACACTGCTTTCGGTCGAGAGCATCGTGGACCGCGCGGTGTGCGCACTGGCCGCGATCGCCGTGGGCGCGTATCTCTCCGCCGGGCGTCTGGACGCCCTGCTGTGGCACAGCGCGCTCGCGACCGCGGTGCTGCTGGGGGCCTTCCAACTGCTCCTGCGCAGCGGGGTGGTGGGGCGGGACCGCGCCGTGGCCGGGATCCCGGCGGTGGACGCGGGGACGTGGGACCCGACGCCCGCGCCGCCCCCCGGGGAGGACGCGGACGGTCATGACGCCGGTGACGCGGCCCGGCTGACCGGAGGCGGACGCCGCAGGCCGCGGCCGGGCACGTAGCCGCGGCGCGGGCGCGTCCCCGCTGAGGTACGCATCCGGGAAAGTGTGTACCCAAGGTGTGTACCTCAGCGGGCGCGGTGCGCGCGGACGTCGGTCAGTGGGACCGGCGGCCGAGGAGTTCGAGCAGCCCGGCCGGGAGGAACGTGGGCCGATGGGGCTGTCCGACCTGGTACGGCAGATAGCCCAGCGAGGCGGCGACCTTGACCTCCTCGGTCGTCTCCGCCTGGTAGACGAGTCGGCAGCGCCCCGAGTCGGCCTGCGCGCGCTGCCAGAGGGCAGGCGCCGGTTTGCGTTCCGCCTCGGTACGCGGGGTGAGGATCCGGTCGCCGAAGTCCTGCCAGGCGAAGGGCGCGGAGCCCCTCCAGGTGGCGTCGACCTCCTTCTTCAGCCTGGCGGCACGCTCGGCGTCGGTCCTGCCCCAGGAGGGCGGAACGTTGGTGATCAGCCCGATTCTGATGTGGTGCTCGCGCAGGGCGCGCAGATAGGAGGCCGCGCCGGGCAGATAGCCGATGCTGCCGTCGTCGGCGGTGTGCACGAGGGTCTCGCCCAGGTCGAAGTACACGACGGGGCAAGCGCTTTCGGCGCCCGTACGCGCGACGGAGTCCGTACCCGTGCCGTCGCTCGCGCCGCCGGGTACCGCCGCACTCACCGTGGCGCAGAGCACGGTCGACGCCAGGGCTGCGCCCAGCGCGAGGCCGGCCCGGCCCAAGCCCTTGGAGGGGGATCTGTTCATGGCGTCGTCGCCCTTCTCCCTGCGCACCGCGAGGGTGCGCGAATGTCCTGGACATGACATGCAGATGCCGCGAAGTCTCTCACGCGGCGGTCGCGCGGCGGTCGAGC
>NZ_JBHWUR010000004.1:136001-198568 GCF_042737755.1 Streptomyces sp. NPDC059994 | reverse complement strand
GCTCCGGGTACGGGCCGTACCTACCGATCGGCAGGTACGGCTCGATGAACTTCCACTGAGCATTGGTGAGTTGCCTGCGCGTCACGGCCACAGTCCTACCGGGTTCCACCCCACGAAGAGGGTAGAACCCAGGAACTGATCACGACATCACACAGGCCCTAGGGCGTGTCTGATACACGATCACCGAGCATGGGTGTGGTGCCCGGCGCGTTCATACCAGGTCGGGCGGCACCGGATGTGTGGTGTCGCCGTTCCTCGGCTGCGGCAGCACCCGGACCACGCCGGATCCTTCGGACAGCTTCTGCCGCATCAGCCGGTTCTCCGTCACCGTCTGGTGCAGGACTCCGACCAGCGCCTCGACGTCGGTCTTGAGGCGGGTGATCTCTTCGGCGTCCGCGGCCCGCAGCTCTTTGAGCCGCCGGACTTGGCGGCGCAGCCGTTGTTCGCTGTCCGGCGTCTTCCCCCGGGCGCGGGCCTGGTCGTAGAAGTCGTTCGTCAGGTCGGGGTGGCGCTGGGTGAGCGCGTTGCGGGGAACTTGGGCTTCTGCCGCGAGCGCGACGATCGTCAGCGCGCCGTTGGAGTGCTCGGGCGTGTCGCCCAGGACGCGGTTCATCGCGGCGCGGATACGGTCGCGCTCGTCGAGGGCGGGGCTCATGCGGGCGGCTCCTGGTGGCGGGTGCGGTCACGTTCGTGGCGGCTGGCCAGCTCGCGCAGCTGCCCCGCCCGTCGGGCCGGCCGGTCGGCGAGCGGGCCCGGCAGTACCTCGGAGACGGACTGCTTCTCCAGGGCTTCGGAGAGGGCAAGGAGCCCGGCGGCGTGGTGGTCGGTGCGTGTGATGTTCGCGCATGATGGCTGGCAGCGGTCCTGCCGCGGGGCGTCGGTGGCGTCCAGCCGGTGACAGAGCGCCCGGTCCCGGTTGTAGACGCACATCAGGCAGGAGCGCGGGTTGTCGTAGACGGTCAGGGCGGGGTTGCCCAGAATGTCGCGGGCCTGGCGGTGCGTGCGGATCGACCGGCGAACGCAGGTGCCTGCGCGGCCCCGTGGATGGCTCGCCGCGCGGCGGGTCCGGAGATGCCGACCCCGCGGGTGAGGTCGCCGTGGAATGGTGAGCGTGTCGGCGGTGGCCTGGGCTTCTCGACGTCGAGCAGTTCGTGGATGCCGTCGCGGCCGCGGGCTAACCTCGCTCTTTCAGTTCGGGCGGGCTGACGGTGTTGATGGTCAACTTGGGGCTGTGCGGGCCGGTTTCGTGGTCTGGGCATGTCGACGGACCGACGCGGTGGCCGGGGTCTCCAAGGTCTTTCTGGTTGTGGACGGACGGGGACACGCAGATCAGCCGGTGGGGCGGGGCAGAGCCGCGAGCCGGTGGAAGGCCGCGGCCAGGTCGTGGCGCCATGGCCAGGACCTGGAGATCCGCAGGTGGAGGCGGCGGCCTCCGCGGGTGAGGCGGGCGGCCACGTGCAGGAGTCGGTAGCGGAGTTTCCTCGGCTCGGCGGTGGCCAGTTCGCCGTCCAGCAGCAGAAGTCTCGTCCAGGCGAGCAGGTCGATCGAGGCCAGGGACAGTTCCAGCCAGGCCGCGTTGATGGCGAAGTGGCGGGAGGGGAAGCGGCCGAATCCGGTGTCCTTGCCGCAGCGGATGTGGTCCTCGACGGTCGCGTGGTGGCGGTGGCGTACTTCCAGGAACTGGGCGGTGCCCCCGTCGGTGCTCGGGGTGTCGGTGAGGAAGACCTGGTGGCGCAGGCCCTCGACGGTGTCGAACAGGGACAGCTGGGCGCCGGGGTGGGGACGTTCGCGGCGGACGATGATCCGGGTGCCGGCCGGGTAGCCGGGCAGGGCGGGCATGCCGGTCAGTTCGGCGACCTCGGCGCCGTCGCGCAGGCTGCCGTCCTGGTTGAGGGCGGGGTGCCAGAGCCGGTCGGGGACGGCTCGGATCGCCCGGCGGATGGGCTCGGTGATCGGGCAGCCAACCGAGAAGAAGGTACGGATCCCCTTCGTGCGCAGGCCGCGGACGTGGGCGAGGAATGCCTTCGTGGACCCGGCGCTGTCGGCGCGGACGAGAACGTCGGTGCCGTGCCGGTGGGCGTCGGGCAGCTGGGTGAGTGCGTCGTCGAGCACGGTGATGTGATCCGCTGCGGTGTTCGCCCCGGCGTTGCCCGGCCGCAGCCGTGCGGCCAGGGCCTCGCCGGTGTTGGCCAGGAAGCACAGCAGCGGGTGGAAGCCGAACCCGCCCTTGTAGGTCGGGGCGGCCTCATCTTTCGGGGAATGGGAGGTGACCAGGGTCGCGTCGAGGTCCAGGACCAGGCCGGGCAGGTCACGTCCGCCGGCTCGGGCGGCGGGTATGCCCTGGCCGGTCTCGGCGGCTTGCAGCCAGGCCCTCTCCCGCGCCACCGCGCGAGCGGCCCGCAGCCCGGCCAGCACCTTCTCGTCCGCCCTGGCGAGCAGCCGCCACGCGGTGGGCGTGGAGGCCACCGCACCGAACACGTCCGGCTGGTCCCGCAGGACGGCCAGGTCCGTGATCGTCTCGCCGCCGTCGGCGAGCACCACCGCCAGATCGGCCATGACCCGGCCCGGATCGTGACCGGTCCCGCGCGGCCGCAACGACCCGAGCACGCTGGAATACGCGGCTGTCAGCCCCGTGACGTCGGCAAGGTCGGCCAGCAGACGCGTACCGGCGTGCCCGACCACTCCCGAACCGTCCGTGCTGACATGGAGCTTGGGACGCGAAGCGATAGTCTGCACGCAGAAAGTGCCTTCCTGTGGGGACAGCAGAGACCCTAGACAAGTCTCATCGTCCCAGGTCAGGAGGCACTTTCGCGTTCTCGGCCGGCATCCGGACCGACCTCAACTGAAACACCGAGGCTAATGGTGGAGTCGGGTATTGGAACTGTCTGAATGCCCCGTGAGCCATGTCGTCGGCTGCCGAGGTGGTCACGGTCGGCAGGCCCGGATCACGGAGGCGAGGACTCCTGCCGGGTCGTGCAGGGGGCGGGCGCCGTCGGCGATGACGCGGCGTGTGCCAGGATCGACGGGGTCCGTCTGGGCCCAGTCGGGAGACCCGAGGCCGATCTCGACTTCCAAGCCTGAGGCCGTGGCATAGCGCCGTTCGGTGATAGCCCCCACGACTGGGTTCGAATCAGTTCGCCGAGGACGATCTCGTTGGCCCAGGCGTTGTCCGAGTACTGAGCCTGGTCCGTCGTGAGCAGGATGATGTCGATGTCGGAGTCGGGGCGTGCGGCGTTGCGGGCGTATGAACCAACAAGGAGTAGGCCGACGATGTCCTGGCGGTTTGTGGCCCAGCGCGTGATGCGGCCGGTGATTTCGTTCATCTCGGCGGCCCGTTCCGTTGAGATCCCGGCCTGACTCGCTGGTTGTTCACGGTGGTGCGCCACGTGGGCTCCTGGGTTGGTTGGCGACGGCCGACGTCGGCGGCGTAGGCGGCCCAGTCGCCGCCGGAAACCTTCTGCCATTGGACGGCGACTTGGATGTGGATGCCGAGCATCCGAGCGAGGATCGCGGCGGGCTGGCCGCCGTGGCGAGGGCGAACAGGGCGGTGGATCGGTCCTGTTGGGGGCGAATGCCGATCTTGTGGAGTCGCAGACCGATCTGGCTGGCGCTGAGGGGACGGCCGGGCTGTCCGCCGGGGAAGAGCCAGGGGACATCGTCCGGGGTGCCGATCTTGGCCTTGCCGCGTCAGGTCGCGACGAGCTCGCGGACCAGGGCGGCCAGCGGCATCGGGAGGATGACGGGCGAGGTTCCGAAGGAGATCGCAACGGTCTCGTCGGTGATGTCGACGTCGTCGACGGTGAGCTGGCTGATGGTAGCGATCTTCTGCGCCGGTGGAATCGTTCCAGGAAGGTGACCCGCGCGGCGGGTTGCATAGGTGCCCGAACCCAGTGACGATGCGCACCCGCCAACTCATCCTGCACAAGCACCACGCACAGCGCACCAAGTCAATGACATGCCACTGCCGCCCTCTGCCCACCCTCACCGAGCAACTACGACTCAGCGCCCCCCAGTACAACTGAACAGCTCCAGGTCACGGGCTCCCCCTCTGATCAGAATCACCGCTTCCCGACAGTGGAGTGCCGGGGCGCACCGAGTTTGGCCAGCGCCTGGTCAGCACGGTTGCGAGAAATGTTGTTCTCGGCGAGGAGCGTGAGCAGTTCAACGGCCTTCCCCCGGTATCCGTCCAGCTCCGCGAGGTACTCGGCGGCCTCTACACGATAGGGGCCAGCCCAGACAGCCGGATCGCTGGCGATTCGGGCCAGCACCTCGGCAGCCTCCTCTCGGTGCCGGGGCAGCTGAGACAGTGCTTTAGCTGCGAGCGCGTGACCAAGGATGTCGCCCTCGGGGTCATACTCGGTCATGGCGGCGAGGGGCCCGGCGAGACGCTCGTCGCCGAGCGCGGTCAAGTAAAGAGCAGCTCTCGCGCGGTTGCGGATGTCGGAGGTACCGAAGGTACCTTCGGTGGCCTCACGGAAGAGCGTTTCGATGGCGCGTTCTTCGCCGAACGCGGCCAGGAGCCCGGCCGCATCCCTTCGATCGTGGTGGTGGTTCCAGGTGTTGTACGCGTAGGGGGCGAACAGCCGGACGACCCCTTCTCGGCACTCCTTCATTTGGCTCAGGGCCCAGCCCGCATCCAACCGGCGCGGATAGCCGAGGGACTTATCGCCCGCGAGGCGCAGGAGGAGCCCGGCGGCTTCTGGCCGGTGCCCGCGCAGCTGGGCCAGAGTCCAAGCCGCCTTCACGCGATTCTTGAAACTGAGGGTGGTGTCGTCGACGAGCCGGGCGAGGAGCCCGGCACCTTCCTCCCAGTGCCCGTCCACCCCGACCAGGTACTTGGCGGCCACCAAGCGCCAGCCGGCCAGGTCTTGGCGGAGGGCGAGTTTGGCGAGTTGGTGTGCGGTGCGGTCAGCAGGGAGGTTGGTCCGCAGCTTCACCAGCGTGGCCAAGAGCCGGCAGGCGGCGATTGCGTTGCGCGAGGTGAGGTCGTCCAGTGCCTGGAGGGTTTCCGCCGCGATGTGGTCTGCGGGGGCGAGGAGTCCGTCGAGGAGGAAGCCGAGATAGGACGACTCCACGTCAGGCGCCGACGCATGGCCGTCAGCAAAGGCATGGTCACGGCGGAACAAGCTCTGTAGCAGTTCGGCGCGGGCCTGTTCGTCTCGGGTGGCATGACGGGCTGCGTGGTATTCGAGGAGGGTTTGGTGGAGGAAGTGGAAGTCGCCCGAGCGCTCGTACAGGAGGCCTGTGGGTCGCAGGAGGTCGCCCAGGAAGGCGTTCCAGAGCGGTGCCTTCACTTTTGCCGGGCGCTGGACGTCCAGATGTCGGGCCAGGATTTCGACGACTGGGGCGGTGTTTCCGTTGATCCTCTCGTGGGCCAGGTGGTCGATCAGCCCGGGCAGGTCATCACGCACCAGTTGCGCGGTTTGCTCGGCGGCCCGTTGGTCACGGGGGATCTGATGGCGGTCCTTCAGGACGCGGATCACCTCGTCGTGGGTGTTACGGATGCTCTTGTGGGTGTTCTGCTCGTAGAGCAGCTCGACGAAGGACTGGTAAGCCCCCGCGCGGCCTTCGGGCAGGTACCGGGAGGGATCGGCCGCATGCAGCTGGCACAGCATGGAGGCCACCAGCGGAGTGCGGGCCAGGTCGGCCAGCCCGGTGTTGCTGAGTCGCGCCGTGAACACTCTGACGTGACGGGCGCTGTTCGGCAGGTCGCGTGACCACGACCAGACTGCCATGCCCTGTCCCGACTGCGGCATCTTCACCAAAGACACGTTCAATAAAGGACATTGGTTCCCAGGCGGGCTCGGACCGGTATGGAACAGCGCACGGGCCGGGGAAACGAGAACCCATGGCACCTGGACACGAGATCGGGCAGTACCCGAAGTACTGCAGAAATCGAACAGTTCATGGCTTCGGGCAGCGCGGGCCCCAGCCGAGTCGGCAGGGGCCCGCGGCATGAACAGCAGAGGAGGGCCGGGACCTGCCCTCAATGAGCACCATCCTGGCCACCACGGCTTACCGTCTGCTGGTGGCCTGACGGCCTGGCCTCACTTCAAGCGGGTCCGGCCCGCTGACCTGCCAACCTCATGGATCCGATCGGCGTCGATCCCTCACCACTGGCTCGGAGCGCCTCACCGCAAGTCGTCCTCCCATCTACGACCACCTCCTCTGCCCACGCCCGCCTTCGCGCGCGGTGTGATGGTCGAGTCCGCGTGCCGCGGCCGCCAGGGCGGTCTCTGTCCAGTCGAGCGCGACCGTGCTGAGCACCGCGCGGAGGAAGGGGCACACAGGGCAGCGGCCGCGAGCCCGGCCGCGACGGCCACCGCCACCGGCAGGAACCCGGCTCCCCCAGGTCAGCAGACGGTCCCGCAGCCCGAGCACGACGTCCAGCTGCGCCGCGAGCAGGGACAGGAACAGCACGCTCTGCCAGGGCATGTCCATGGCGCGCGCCGCGAGCCCCGCCGTGAGGGACCCGGCGGCCACCACCGCTGCGAGGAGCAGCGTCCGCTGCCACAGTCCGTCACCCAGCACATGCCGGCCAGGAGGACGTGGTGTTCTGCCCATGGCTCCCGGTGACACGGGCTCGCCGCCCATGGCGACCTCGGCCGGCGCCATGATCAGCGGATCTCGGAGCTGCGCCACCACGGGTGTTTACAGGCGAACAGCGCGTTTGGCGGTCACTTCGTTGGGACCGTACCGAGTCAGGCGACGCGCCACCTTTCATGGCTGAGCCCGGTGCCACCGGCGCCCGACGCCGGAGCGGTGTCGGTCCGGCGAGGTGACACGGCTCCTCCCGTCCGGTTCCGGTTCACGCGTCGGTCCGAGTCCCGGCTCAGCCGTGCCCGGACTCGGGCACGTGATCACCGGGCACTCCGCTCGGTGCAGCAGGCCATGAGCCACCGACCCCATTTTCATGCCGGAGTACCCGCCACGTCCCTGCCTGCCGACGACGACCAGCAACGCGCTGACCGAAGCGAGTGCCAGTTCCTCCACTGGATGGCCGCGCAGGACCTCATGGGTGATCTGCACATCCGGGTACTTGTCCGCCCATCCCGCCACGGTCTCGGACAGCATCCGGCGCCGTTCCTCAAGGCCCGCCGCTTCGTCGCCGAAGGACACTACGGGCCGCCGCCACACCCACACGGCCCGCAGGGCAGCGCCGTGCAGCGCTGCCTCTTCACAGCGAACTCCACGGCAGCCCTGGAGGATTCGCTGCCGTCAACGCCCACGACGAGATGGGGGTGCCGCTCCCCCGCGTGCTCCGGCTCCCTGACCACAACGACCGGGCAGTCCGCCTGGGCACTGACCGGAACGGCCACCGAGCCCACGCTGAAGAGCTCCTCCGGTCGAGTGAGCCGACGGGAACCGACGACGGTCATCTGGGCCCGCGCCGCCTTCTGGCAGAGCACCGCCGATGGCGTGCCGTCGAGCAGTTCCGTCGTCAGAGGCACCTCCGCGTGTAGTGCCCGCACCGTGGCGACCGCCTCAGCAAGCGCGTCGTCGCCCTGGGCCCTGAGCGTCGTGCGACGCCAGGGTGCGTCGGTGTGCTGCCCGCCGGGCAGGGGCGGTACCGCCGTCACCAGCCGGAGGGACAACCGCCTGCGGACATCCTCGTCGACCGCCCAGGCGAGCGCCGGAACGGACTGCTGGCGTGGGTCGATCCCGACAATCACCTCGTTGCGTAGGCCGTTCGGCGACGATGCACACGACCATGCGGGCGACCTCGGCGACCTCGTCCAGCTCCCCAAAACACAGGAGAGGCTGTCTGGAGAATGTCGGCTGTCATCGCGATACGTACGACACCGGGGTGGCCGGAGCAGACCCGCGTCCGGTCGACGCCGAGTTCCAGGAAGGTCCACCGCTTGGTAGCGGCACACCCCCGCCGATGTGCCGCTACCGAAAGGCAAAGACCGTCATCGGCGACGGACCAGCGACCGTCCCCACATCGGCCTTCGCTCTCCGAGCCGACGACCCACTCCTCCTGGTCGCCACACCGCCCCTGAGCAGGGGATCCAAGCGTTCCAATGACAGCCGTGGGGTCCCGGGCGTGCGGCCACCGCTTTTCAGGTTTTCAGGAAGGACCGACTGGAAACACCCCCGGCGAGCAGGTGCCCGGCGGCCCAACGCCGCCGGACCCCGTCGTCATGCTCACTCCGCTCCGCCGCCAGATCGGCCCCGCAGGGCCGTCGCGCAGCCGCAGGACGCAGTGCCGCCGCAGCGCACGGCCCCGGGGCCTGCACTTCCTCCTCTCAGGACGCCCGGACCCCGTCAGGGCACCGTGCTGCTCCCCGCCGAGAACGACCCTGAGCGACCGGTGTCGCCGACCCGTGTGAAGACGTCGTATGCCTCCTCCGTACGCTCCAGCGGGAAAGTGTGGGTGACCCTGGTCGACTCAGGGCATCGGGCCGGATCGAAGGCCGTGATCCGGCTGAACAGCCGCGGGCAACTCACCGCAGAGCCGCCGACCGAGGGCGCGGCGGCCTTCGCAGCGGCCCTGTTCGGCACCGGGGCTGCGCTCACCTTCGGTGGCCGGACATACGCCGCCGGACGCCTCACGCAGTGGCGGCACGACCAGGGGCGTTGCGAACAAGGGGACCGTGAGTGGGACCAGGCCGGACCGCAGTGGAGGCGTAAGGCCGCATGTTGCGGATAGGGGCACGGCTGCTGCGGACCGACCACCCGGGTGGTGAGCCCCAGTGCGGCCCTGCTCGACACCGTCGCCCCGTCTACGCGTCTCCGCACAGGTGTGCCCCGAGCCGGCGGCCGCGTAGGCCGATGATGGGCCACGGGAACGGACCCGCCTGCCCTCGCGGGGTGGGGCGGAAGCGGCCAGGCTGGTGACGAGCCCTCCCGGCGACGCACACGCCGGGAGAAGGGAGCTGATCACCATGACGACGCCGGTGGGATTCCACTACCGCCCGGTCCAGGTAAACGCGCACATCGACTCGCCACTGTCCCGATGGCTGTGGCTCGTGAAGTGGCTCCTCGCCATTCCGCACTACGTGGTGCTGTTCTTCCTCTGGATCGCTTTCACCGTGGTGACCGTGATCGCGTTCTTCGCCATCCTGTTCACCGAGCGCTATCCGCGCGCGCTGTTCGACTTCAACCTAGGAGTACTGCGCTGGAGTTGGCGGGTCGCGTACTACTCGTACGACGCCCTGGGCACCGACCGATATCCCCCGTTCAGCCTGGGCGAGGAACCGGACTACCCGGCACGGCTGGATATCGCCTACCCGGAGAGGCTCTCCCGCGGCCTGGTGCTGGTGAAGTGGTGGCTCCTGGCCATCCCGCACTACATGGTCATCGGCTTCTTCCTCGGCGGCGCCCACCTCGGCCGGTGGTCCGGCGGCCTGATCGTCCTGCTGACGGTCATCGCGGCCGTGATCCTGGCCTTCACCGAGAAGTATCCGAAAGATCTCTTCGACCTGATCATCGGCCTCAACCGGTGGGTCCTGCGAGTCACCGCGTACGCCGCTCTGATGACGGACAAGTACCCACCGTTCCGCCTGGACCTGGGCGGCTCGGAGACAACCACTCCGGAGGAGCGGGCGTAGTCGCCGCACCAGCGGCCGCACTCCCGATCGTGCATGTGCTGGGCACCCCGGTGTAGGGACGGCGCCCGCACCGTCCGAACCGCCGTCCTTCGGCTCCGGACGCCAGAGAGTCCTGGACGGTACCGACGAGTCCGGACATCGGCCAGGGCCAAGGCGCTCGGCAACGGGTTCATATCTATTTCCCTCCACGCCCTCGTCACCAGGCGAGGGACTTGTCCGGGCACCCTCAGGGCCGGGCGGAGGGACAGCTCCCTCACACCCAGCCAGGGGCGAACCCTTCAAAGTGCCCCGCAACATAGACAAGAAACAAGCCAATCTGAGCGCTTGTCCGGGCTTAGTCAGGGCATCCGATGGCTCGGAGGTTGATACATATGGTTCCCCTGCTTCTCGTTCTTCTGCTCGCCCTGCTCCTGTTCGGCGCCGGTTTCGCGCTCAAGGCTCTGTGGTGGATCGCGGTCATCGTGCTCGTGGTCTGGCTCATCGGCTTCGTCGCCCGTCCCAAAACGGGCAGCGCCCGCTGGTATCGCTGGTAGGTAATCCGGCCAGCACCCACAGCACACCGTGGTGGGCGGCAGACCATCCACAGCGACTGGTCTGCCGCCCGCCACGGCGTGGTCCGTATCCATCGGCTTCGCGACCACGACAACGTCGACAACCGGGGACCACATCTGGCGCTCCGTGATACGCACGCGGTACCCCGCTACCGAGGCCACCGGACGGTATCCGGCCAAACAACGCACGCCACGCCCCGCGGGTGCCAGTCCACCAGCCACCCGCAACGCACAACACGACAAGTCCAGCGCTCACGGGACAAGTGGAGCGCCCCGTCACAACGGCAATCCCGCAAAACCCCTGTCCGAGAACGCAGGGCGCCTCGCTATTGGAACTCGGGCGAAATTGTTCTGCGGTTTCGCGCTTGATGTCCGGTCACCCCGTGATCGTCAGCAGCGCAGGTCGGTGCGGGAGGGGGAAGGCAGCCCTCCACGTTGATGATCGCGCCGCGCGTGACTGTCACGCCCTGGGCAGGTAGTTCGGGTAGTGCCCCGCCTTGTACAGCAGCTCGCACACCAGATGCAGCGGAGACACCACGAACCCGGTCCGTGCCAGCCGCGCCAGCCGCCCCTCCGAGCCCAAATCAATCCGGATCATCCCACCCGCACGCGAATCCAGTGTCCAGCACGTAGCGCCAAGACCCAGTGAACAGTCAGGCCAGAGCAGCGTCCAGGCCCCTGCGATGGCGTGCCGGACCGATGCCCTGGCGAGCCCTCTTCCGGGGCTCCGGAAGCCCGGATCGCTACAGGGTCGCCAACCGCGCCGGCGCCCAAGAACGTCCTCGCGCTGATCCCGGCGCCGACCGTCAGCCCCGCCGCGATGCGGATGTATACCCGCCGCGACCTGCGGAGTCATCGCCACACCACTTCGCGGGAAGCGACCTGCGGCCGTGCGGCTCGGCGGACACGGGCGCACCGTTGAACAAGGGTCCGGCTCGTTTCGAGTGACTGGCTGAGCTGGGCTTTTGTGTGAGTGGGCTGGTGGCAGGGGTGGCCCGCCCCGCGTTGGGAGCGGTATTCACCCGTGGAGGTGCGCCCCGGGCAGACGCCCGCGCACTCCCGGCCACTGATCCCGTACACCACGACGAGGGACACCATCCCAAGCCCGGGCGGTCACTGTTGAGCTGGTCCACGACGCGGTCCACATAGGTGCTCCGCCATGACGCCGGACTGTCCGACCGAGCGAATCGAGGCATCTCGCAGTGTGCCGGCAGCCGTTTGTGCCTCGTCTCGTTCGGGCGATTGCTGCGTGACCCGTGCATGGACGTCGGGTTCATCGGCTATGCGAAAGATCATCACGTGTGGCCGCTGGAGTCGGTGTGCTCCGGGGCTCGGCATTCTCGGTAGCGTGACCATCTGCTGCATGGGGTGTCCATGTGTCCGGCTGGTCCGTTCGCGGGCTCGACGGAGAGTGAAGAGGCTGCAATGAGTGAACTGACGAAGCCCGCGGTCAACGTTCCGGAGGGTGACGCTCCTACCGAGCTGACCATCCGGGACCTGGTCGTCGGGGACGGGGCTGAGGTGAAGCCGGGCATGGTGGTCAGGGTCCACTATGTCGGGGTGACCTTCGAGTCCGGGAAAGAGTTCGATGCCACCTGGGACCGGGGCCAGCCGTTCAAGTTCGCCCTGGGCAGTGGCAGGGTCATCAAGGGCTGGGACCGGGGGGTGAGGGGAATGAAGGTCGGCGGTCGGCGCGAGATCATCGTTCCCCCGCGTCTCGGCTACGGCAACCAGTCGCCCTCGCCGTTGATCCCGGCGGGCTCGACCCTGGTCTTCGTGGTGGACCTGCTCGACTCGTATTCCAGCACGGCCGGGTGGAGCAACACCTAGTGAGCCTGGCCGCTCCTCCCCTGTGACGTGCTGCGTCCTCTCCCGGGTTTTGGTGCCGCCGTGCTCCTCACTGCCACTCCTGCTTCCGCCTGGAAGAGGGCGGGCGTGGAGTCACCTGCCCTGGTGGCGCACACCTTGGCCGAGATCGCCGAGCAGTAGTCCCGCCCGAGCCGGCGGACGCCCCTGACGGGGCACCAGAGCGGTGCTGTACGGGCCATGGTGACGTGCTGGGCTGCCCGAAAGGCTGCCCCGGCGGCACTGTCCACGCGCATAGCTGGCGACTACAACGGTTATGACAGGGAGCCGCGGCCGAACGCTGATCCCCTCACCGCGGTGCTGCCGGTGCTGCTCATCGGCTGCGATTCAGGCGATCAGGATCGGGACATGCCATGCGCGCGCACGTAGAGGACCCCGCAGAGAAAACCGGGAACAAGGCACGGCCTCCGCGCCGGGCGGTGTCCGTGCCCGGAAGTACGGCACGCGTCCCGAGGAGCGCCTCCGAGGTCACGGCACTGAGTGGCCAGGTGGGCAACCGTGTCGTCGCGCGCCTGTTGAAGGAGGAGCGGCACACCCACGGTGCCGGCTGCGGTCACGACGGCGTCGAGGACAGTACTGCGAAGGCGCAGAGCGCTCTGATCGCCTCGGCGATCAGGTCGGAGAGCAGCCAGATCCCTGATCCGCTCCGCGGCAAGGCCGAGTCCTTCTTCGGCAACGACTTCTCCCGTGGCCGCTTCCATGACGGTCCGGTGGCCCAGCGCGCCATCGAGGCCATGGGCGCCCGGGCCCTGACCATCGACAACCACGTCTTCCTCCCTCCGCCCGGGGCCCGGGACATGGCACTCATCGGGCACGAGTTCAGCCACCTCAACAAGAATCTCAACGGCGAACGCGAGACGGGCACCGACAACGGCGCCGGGCTCAAGGTCACCAACCCCAACCAGCCCTCCGAGCGGACTGCGGACACAGAGGGCAACGACTTCGCGGCGGATGTGGCCACGGCCCCCTCGGTCACCGCACAGCGCTCGGTGGCAGCGGACTCCGGCGCCGAGCCGGTGCGGGCCGAGCTCGTGCAGCGCGCCGCGCGACCGCAGGGCGACGCCATGGACGTCGACCACTTCGGGTCCGACGAGGACCTGGACGAAGCCATGACGGATGCGTTCGACCGCCAGGACGCGGTCGACACGGCAGAGCTGGACCGCCTCAAGAAGCTGGGCCTGGCGGGACGGCATCGAGAGTTCCTCCGGCTGTTGCGCAGTCATTTCTCCGGCGGCAAGTGGAAGATCGAGAAGTCCACGCCGGAGGGCGACTTCGAGGCCGCGACCAAAGAGAGGGGCAAGTCGAAGGCGCACAGTTACGAGGATCAGCCGCAGGTCCGACGGCTGCGGTGGATCTCGACCGTCATCAAGGAGTATCTGACGACCGTGAAGCTCCCGCCGATCGAAGTGCAGGCGGCGATCGACGATTCGGGACGGCTCATCGTCGCGGCCAATGACAAGAGCGCCAATGAACACCTGGCCGAGCTGGCCGCGAACGGCGGCGCCACGGACTCCCTGGGGCACATGCTCGGCAACGCCGCGCGCCCCGAGGCGCGGGCGGGCAGCGCGATGGACGAAAGGGCCAGGGTCGACCGGGTCAACCGGCACTTCGACCAGGCGTCCGACATGCACAGCGGCGCGGCGCCGGTGCCCGCTGCCCTGCGGACCGCTCTCGCCCAAGGCATGGTGGTCGCCGCCGGAGGCGCGCCGGGGCAGCACGCGGAGCTCCGCATACTCGCGAGCAACAACGGCAAGACGCCGCCGTATCTGGGCGGGACGAAGAGGCCGTGTGCCACCTGCCTCGCCACCCTCTACCCCCATGGCTCGCCCAAGGGCGGCGAGGGAAGGAGCTGGTGCGCCCGGGAAGGTTCTATTCCAGGGAGGACGCCAACCGGACGGTCCCGGGATACAAGGACAGCACCACGGTGTCCCCCAAGGACCGGGCGCAGCAGGTGTTCGCCTGGATCGACAAGTCCACCGCTCATACGTATGACTCCTATGCGCGCAACAACGCGCTCCTTCGGGGGCAGGGCTCGGAATCGGAATCGGACTGACCTGCGACAAGCGACACCCCGCGCCGAAGTGCCACCGGTGACGACGGGAGGGACTTCTCTGCCGCATTCCCGTCGACTACTCGGTCGGCGGGCGGATCACCATGGGCCACTTCGTCCTGCGCGCGGGCGCCGTGGTCGCCCACCACGCTACACGCGAGGAGTACCGCAGCGCACATCGGTGACACCCGCACCTGCGTGCCTGCGTGCTGGGCTGCAGTGGGCCGGTCACGCGGTGAACGCGGTCTGTCGCGGTGCGGGTTGGGATCTTTAGGCTCTCTCATGTCGAAGCGGAAGCGGGGCAGGAATCACCGAACGCCACAGAAGCGGGTCCCGGGCCGTTCCCCGGACTTGGGGCCGCGTGCGGCGTTGCAGGGTGGCGGGTTGCCGTTGCGGGGAAGTCTGGATCAGACGGCGCGGATGTTGCAGCACGCGAAGCCGGACCAGTTGGTGGAACTCGTGCTGCCGTATCTGTGGGTGTCCCTTGCCGATGGCCGTGCCCCCGCGAACATATGCGTGGACGCGTGCACGACGCTGCGGAACGCCTACGGGCAGCTGGGGGTGCGGGCTGAACTGCTGCCGGTCAGTTCTGGCACCGGACAACGTCATCCCGTTCCGCCCGCCCATCGCCTGAGACCCCCACCTCACAGGGCCCGCCCCGGTCATACGCACACCCGGAGCGGCCCTGCTCACGCCTCAGCCCGTCGAGAGAGGGACGTTGGGAGATGGCTTACGCGACGCGGCGCGATGACGTTGCTGGCGGGGTGACGGCCTCAGCCACCCGCGATGGCGGTGAAGAACTCGATCGTGTCATCTTCAGAGAGCGGCATATTCGCGTCAGGCTGCTTGAGCATCTCGCTGTTGAGGCAAACCCTGTGGGCCTGACGCAACTGCCCGGCGTTGTCGAGCAGGAGGGATCTCAACTGAGGATGCTTTGACGTCAGTTCGGCCAGGGCCTCGGACAAGGTGGAGGCCTCGACGCGAACCGTCCGCTGGTTGCCGGCGGCACGGAGCAACATGCCATTGAACTCAAAAGTCATGACACGGATCTGTCCACCAGCAATCCCCCCTAACCTCCCGCGCCCCAGCGAACCTGTGTTTGGCCCATACGGCATCCCTGTGGGGGTCTCGCTCGACCCACCGGACGCACCACAGGCCCCAAAGAATCAGCCCGCGGGGCTGAACAGAAGAACTTGACAGGGAAGTTCCCGCTGCTGGATGCCGAGACCCCGTACCCGGCAGCTCTCGGAGATCTCCAGCTGGGCAAGGAGCTTGTGCGCCCGTAGCTTGCCGGTGCCGGGGAGCGCTTCGACGGCGTCGGCTTCGCGGAGGATGCCGGTGGCCGCTTGGGCCCCGAGGATCGAGGCCCGGGCGACGAACCCGCGGAGGTCCTTGGGCAGGCAGCCGACGCCGAACCCAAGGCCGGGCCGCATGCCGCGCCGTCCGATCCGGCCGCCGTGGCCGAGGATCTTGGCGAGCTGGTGGACGTCGGCATCCGACTTCTCGCAGATCTCAGCCATCGCGTTGATGAACGAGATCTTGGTGGCGAGGAAGGAGTTGGCGGCGCCCTTGGCGAGTTCGGCTGTCGCCCAGTCGGTGACGATGGTCGGGGTGCCGGACTCGATGATCTTCTCGAAGCACCTCCGCAGCATGGTCTCGGCCCAGGTGCGCTCGGCCTCGAAGCCGAGGACGAGCCGATCGTGGCGGAGGGGGTCTTCGATGGCGAACGATTCACACAGGAACTCGGGGTTCCACGCGACTTCGACCTGGTCGCCGGCTGGGGCGAACTCATGCAGCAGGTCGCGGACGCGGGGTGCGGTGCGGTGCGGTGCGGTGCCAACGGTACGGTCGACTTGACCGCGACGACGGCCGGGCCGGTCATCCTCGGGGCGAGCTGGCGGACGGCGGAGTAGAGGTGGGTGAGGTCGTAGGTGTCGGCGCCGGGGGTCTGCGGGGTGCCCACCCCGATGAAGTGCAGGTCGGCGAAGTGGGCGGCTTCCGCGTAGGAGACGGTGAACTTCAGACGGCCCGACGCGGTGTGCTTGGCCAGGAGACCGTCGAGGTCGCGTTCGAAGAACGGGCCTTGCCGGAGTTGAGGACGTGGACCTTGTCCATGTCGGAGTCCATGTCGGAGTCCATGCCGAGGACTTCGTGGCCGAGTTCGGCCATGCAGGCCGCGTGGGTGGCGCCGAGGTAGCCGCAGCCGATCACGGTGAGCTTCACGACGGAGGTGTCCTTCCAGGTGGGCCGACAAGGGAAGGACTCCATCCACGGAACCACAGAGCTGGCGTGGCAGCAGCGTCAAGTGGACACGTCCCCACGTGTCCGAACTCGCCGTGGCAACAAGCCTCTACTACCTGCTCCACGTGCAGCCGGAGGTGCTGAAGCTCGTCGCCGTCGCCGCCGCAATCGCCTCTCTTCGCTGCATCCGGCTCGGCCGCGCTGTCTGGATCACGACCGATCGATCTCGGGACATCGCGCCACTTCCCCGGCGAGTTCTTTGATGCGGTGCCGGGCGCAGATGCAGCACTTCGCGGCCACATCACACCCCTCCCCACCGGGGCATGTCACGCCGGCGGTGTGGTCAGTCGCAGAGGTCGGTGCGCGGCTCCATCAGCGGGTCGTTGCAGCCGCCGCGGTCGCCATCCCAGTCCTGGCCGCCGTACCAGTGGAGCGTGGCCCACTCGGTGCAGCCGCTGGAGTTGACCTCCACACCGGCACGCCAGGCGTCGGGGTTCGGCGTGCCGTGGGTCCACTGGGACGCCTCGAAGTACCACTGGGTGTTGCTCGTGTTGACGGTGCCAGAGGCCAGGAGCGGCCCATAGGGGGAACTGACCTTGATGGTCGCCGTACCGCCGACCCGGTTGATGAAGTCCTGGTTCCACCACCAGTAGACGCCCACGTGATCGTTGCACTGGTTCCAGTACTGCTGGACCCATCCGGCGGTGATCCAACCCTGCCAGCCGTACGGTGCCCGGTCCCCGATCCAGACCCGCGAGTTGCACGAGGTGGTCAAGGTCGGTGTCGTCGTGCTCGTGCGCGGAATGTGGTGCTGCGCGGGGTGAGCCGTGCCGCTGGTGACGCTGATGGTTGCGGGCGCGGCGTCAGCGGCGGTCGCCGTGGTGGCGGCGCCGAATGCGGTTCCGCCGACAAGAGCGAGCACGGCGGTGGTCATGGCGATGGTGCGGCGGAACTTGCGTGCTCTGGGCAGTGCAGACACGGTTTCCCCTCGTCTCGTGTTGACGGTGCGTGCGCAACGGCATTGACTGCGCGGTGCTTCTGGAGCGCCAACAAGCGTGGCCGGTAGCCCCGCGGTGCCGATTGAGCCGTCCTCGTCGCGTGGGCCGGCCTTGCGCGGAGCAGCGGGACCAGAAAGCCCGGCTGGCCGGGGGGCCGACGCTCGGAGCGTCCCGGCTGCAGCCATGGCGGCGGACCGGCTCAGCCGGGAAGAACTCCCCGCCTCCCGATTCCGCCTCCCGACCCAGGCGCTCCTGCTCCGGCGGTCTCCGCCAGCTTCGGCCTGCCGTTGTGCCACGACGGGCGGCGACACGGTGTGGATACGGGATCAGGCGTTCGGGAGGGTCACGGCTACGGTGACCTGGGCGCTCCAGGGTCCGGGCTCCCGTGTCGGCTCCCAGGTCACGTCGACGTCAGCTTCGTGAAAGTCGTGGGCGAGCCCCACCACCATGGCGGCCGCCGCGGCTCGCCTCGGCGGGGTCGGTGTTCGGCCACTTCCAGGGCGGCGCCGCGGCGGCAGCCGTCATGGAGGAGGATCCTCGGGTGCGAGCGGGCGTCAGCCTCGATGGCGCCGTTCGCGGGCCGGTGGTGGAGCGGGGCCTGGACCGGCCGTTCCTGCTGGTGGACACCGTGGTCCACGACGGCCTCCGCCAGGATCCGACCTGGTCCGCACTCTGGAAGAACCTGCGCGGCTGGCATCGGTGCCTGCGTCTGGCCGACGCGAACCACCTCTCCTTCACCGGCCTGGTCTCCATCGGGCCGCAGTTGGGGGTGTCGCTGCCCCTGCAGCTGGGCACGATCCCGGCCGAACGGGCGGTGCCAGCGTTACGCGCGACCGTGCGGACCTTCTTCGACGCGCACCTGCGCGGACGCCCCGGCACCGGGCACCTCCTCATGGGGGCTTCACCGCTCTATCCGGAGATCCAATACATCGCCAGCCGGTTGACGGCGGGCGGGTGTGGGAGCAGACCGCAGGTGGGGGCGTCAACTGCGGCTGTGGGAGGCCCAGATGACGAAGCGGCTGCCCTGTCCGCCCGCGCCTGGCCCGCTGGGGGCCTATGCCGACCGGTTCGGTGCCAGCCAGACGTCAGTGTCTTGTTGCGGTCCCGTGGCAGCGGCAGTCCGGCCCCGGTCGTCACGAAACCCCGCGGTCGCAGCTGGACCCACGGATTCGCTGTGGCCCCAGACACCCGGGTCAGCACCGCAGCTCCGCCGCTCGTTCGCTCATCACCTCCACAGCGTCGGACAGCTGAGGGCGCGCCCCGGGGTGGGCCTCCCGGATGACCTTCACCGCGTGAAGCCGCCGACCACTCCTGATCAGCTCGTCCACCTCTTCCCGGACCACCGGCAGCAACGCGTCCCAGATCGAGTTCTCCATGCACCCATCCAAGCAACTCGCTCTCTCCCACCGCCGCCGCCCTTACGGTGCGCACCGCGCGGAGACCCGCTCAGAGCAGGTCCTTCGCGGTCGCCGTATTCGTCTCACCTCGCTCGAAACCTCAGCTGCCCGCATCCCCACTCGTTCCCGAGCTGTCTGGGACCAGGCTGTCAGCCGTCCCCTTGCGTATACCGCACGCGCCGCTGACATGGCGTGATCAGCAAGGCTTCCCCCATGGCAACCCTCCAGAAAGGTCCGTAGCACCTCCATGGAGTCGATGAGAGCAGACCTTGCAAGGTCACAGCGGCGGTCGTTCGAGGGTGCCGGGTGAGTGGGATCACAGCAGGTGCGGCGGAACGCCCTTGGATCTCTTTACATCTGTTTGCCTGGAGCGGGGATTTCGATCGGCGTGTGTGCGGAGGTACGGCGCGGGTGTTCCCTTCCCGCCCGTGCCGTCTTCCGCGGTGCACCGCCCCTCGACTTTCGGAGTTTGTGTATGAAGCGCCTCTCCACGGCGTCGGCTGCGGTGCTGGCCGTGTGCTCGGCCGTGCTGGTTGCCGGTTGTTCCAGTGACAGCAAGCCGGTGAACTTCGGCAAGGACGACGCCAAGGGAGGGACGACCCGGAGCCAGGCGCCGCCGAAGAACAGCAAGGTGCAGTTGCCGACGAACCCGCGCGAGTGGACCACCCAGCGCGAACTCAACGACGGCACCAAGGTCGTGCGCACGACGCTCAAGGGCGGAAAGTCGGGCTTCGAGGGCAAGGTGTGGGCGTGGGCCCCCAAGCAGTACTTCGAGGACAAGTACAGGAACAGCGCCTTTCCGGTGCTCATCGCGCTGCCCGGCAGCAACGGCTATCCCAGCAACTACTGGTACGGCGGTGACCTCAAGCTCCAAGAGACCATCGCCGAGCAGGCGGGCAAGGGGAAGAGCCTGCCGTTCATCGTGATCATGCCGGTGCTGAACGCGGACAAGAAAAACTACTACGACGGCAGTGACATCCCCGGCCGGGCGAAGATGGGCACCTGGATGTCGGACGACGTCCCGGACCTGGTCCGGGAGAACTTCCGTACCTTCAAGGACCCCAAGGGGTGGGGTTTCTTCGGCTCGTCGTCCGGCGGATACGTCGGGATGAAGATGATGCTGCAATACCCGAACCGCTTCGGCGCCGTCATCGCCGGTGGCCCCGACACCCGCCCGGACTCCCCTCTGTGGAACGGCCACGAGAAGGAGAAGCAGGCGAACAACCCGGAGAAGCTGGCCCAGGACCTGATCAACAAGGGCGGCCCAACGGTGAACCTCTCGATCATGCTGGGCACCAAGGAATCGGGGCAGCGCAATGTGAAGGACTTCCTCGCCAAGTACGGCAAGGGTCCCATCAAGACCAGTCTGCACATGATCCAGAACGGTCAGCACAGCGGACGGCAGTACGCGAAATCCCTCGCGGACGGCCCACTGGAGTGGATCAGCAAGCGGATGCTGGCGCCGTCGCCGTAACGGCCGCCACCCTGCCAGCGTGGGAAACCTCTGCAGGTGCGCTGGGGATGAGTGGGGGCGCTACCGCAGGTTCGGCACCCTCCTGAGCGGGCTCGTCGTGAGTGCCTTCACCTACATGCGGTCCAGGTGGTGGAGCACCACGATGGCCGACTCGGGGTTCCGCTGGCCACGAGGATGCCAAGATGTCAGTCGGAGCGCGGAAGCCGGCGAACCCGGACCTCTGCTCGCCGGAGCGGTGTCACGAGTGCTCCGGGCGGCCTGGAACCGCGGCTTCGACGCCGTTGCCGCCTGCGACTTCGAGGACGGGCTCCCGGACCTCGGCGGACTACCGCGCTGTCGCTGACCCACGCCGGATCCACTGGTATTGACTATTCCTCCAACGACAAGACTGGCCACTGCTGACGGCAAGCACCGTTGCAGCACCAGAGCCTCTCTTTCGAATCATCCGCACAGGTGTGCGATAGGTTCCCCGTCATGACTGACCTCGGAGCCGTCGCCTGGCCACCTGCCCCGATGAGGACCGAACGACTCGTGCTCCGCGAGTCCAAGGCCCGAGACCGTGCAGCGTTCATCAAACTGTTCGCCTCGCCAGAGGTGGGCACCTACATCGGTGGCCCTCGACCGCGTAATGAGCTCGAACGCGCGGTGCCTGAGGTGCCCGGGCGCCGCCCTGGCCTTTTCGTGATCGATCTCGACGGAGCGATGATCGGCATGATCACCCTCGATCGACGCGACGCCGAGCGCCCGGGTCATGTCCGTCCGGATGCCGGGGAGGCCGAGCTCGGCTACATGTTCCTGCCGGAGGAGTGGGGATGCGGGTACGCCACCGAGGCGTGCACAGCGGCACTCAACTGGTTCGCCGATGCGCTTCCCGGCGAGCCGGTGGTCCTCTGCACCCAGACCGCCAACATCCGCGCGATGCGCCTCGCTGCGAAGCTGGGATTCACCGAGAAGCAACGGTTCGAGGAGTACGGCGCCGAGCAGTGGTTCGGCGTATGGTCCCCGCTCGCGCAGTCCGACTGAGCTCGACCATTTTCTTTCGGATCATCTGATCGTTGGTCTGGTCGTGTCGTTGACTGATGCCCCACAAACGGTGAACACGAGGTGGTGGAGGCGAGGTGGGCTTTCCGGTCGCCGCCGCGGCCTCATCGAGGGCCGTGATCCGGTAGTGAGTTGGTCGCTCACCTGCGGGCTCAGCAATTCGCTGGCAGTACGCGGCGACTTTGTCTAGGTTGTCGTCGGCGGTCTTCGTCCAGACGAAGGGACGTGGGTTGTAGTTCCAGTCGGCGAGTCAGCTTCGGATATCTCGTGCGGCTGGGGGGTGAGCCGCGGTCCGTCAGCTGCCCAGCCCCCAGCCGCCGTAGCCGCCTCAGTCCGTGAAGTCCAGCACCAGGTGGTCCTGGACCCGCCGGTACCCCAGCCGCTGGTACAGCGCGTTGCTCGTCGGGTTGGCCAGGTCGGTGAAGAGCACCACCTCCGCGGCTCCCCACCCCAGGGCCAGCCGGGTCGCGGCCACGGTGGCGGCGCCCGCGAAGCCGTGGCCGCGCCGCGCGGGCGGGGTGTAGACCGGACCGATACGGGACTGGCCGGCCAGCACCCCGGAGGCGGCGGCCAGTGACGCCGGGCCATCGTCCGTCTCCCACAACATCAGCTGCCCGGCCGCCGTGCGCCGGAAGGCGGCCGCCGCCGCGCCGAGGCCGGGCGGCAGCGCCACCTCGTCGAGGAACGCGGTCAGCCACGCGGTGACCAGCGTCAGATCCTCCTCGGTCGCCAGACGGGCGTGGCCCGCCACCGGTGCCGGGTCGGCGAGTTCGGCGAGCCGGAACAGCCGCTCCTGACGGTCCACCCGGTAGGGCCCCCAGACCCTACCGAAGGCCCGGGCGGTGGCGGTCGCGCCGTTCACGCCGACCAGGGCGTCGCCGCGCAGCGCCCCGGCGAGCTCCCGGGCCGCGCCGTCCGGCATCGGGTCCGGAAGAACTCACCCGTGATCGCTCGGGCGGATGCGCCGGACGAGCTCAGGTGCCACTGTGGACGGACCGACGAAAGGGATGATCGCTGTGAGCACTCCTGAGGAGAGGAAAGACGACCCGCGGGTTGACGAGCAGGCGCGGGAGCGGTCCTCTGAGCAGCGGAACATCACCGCACCGACCCCGCCGGACGTACGGGCCAAGGCCCACGACGAGGACACGGACGAGGACCAGGACGGGGACGGGGACGGGGAGAGCGAGCCGCCAGCGGCCCATACCCGGTAGCCGTGACTGAGGGCAGGTGGGAGGCTGCCGGTGGCGTTGAGGATCTCCTCTCACGCGGGGCTGGGCAGCCCTGCCGATGGAGCGGTTTTGATCGCTGCCGAGCGGCCGATGCTCAAGCCATCCACACCGACCGGTTGATCCTTCCGGGCGAATCCGGCACGACACCGGCCGCCGACCGTTACCCGTCGTTCGCATTCTTCGTCGAACACTGGCCGGCCCTCGGCTCAGAGGCCCGTGTAGGTGAACTCGTCGGCCGGGCTGGTGGCGGAGGTGACGTCGCCGACCGTCACGGTGATGTCCACCGTCTGGTTGTCGTCGATCTGCGGGGGCGCGGTGGCGGTGAGCTGGGTGTCCGAGACCCAGGTGACCGACTTCGACGCCTGGTCCTTGAAGTTCACGCCGACGCCCTTGGGGAAGCCCGCGCCGGTGATGGTGACCGTGGTCGTCTTCGCCCGACCGCTGGTCGGGTTGACGCCGGTGACCACCAGTGGTGCCGGCCCGTCATAGGCGAACTGCCCGAGCGGCACGACGGGCGACGTGCCGAGGACATTGGTGACCCGGATGTCCGCGATGCCGACGCCGTCCGGCACCGTGGCGCTGATGTGGTTGCCGCCCGGGCTGATGGTGAGGTCTGTGCACGGGATGGGACCGAAGTCGAGGAGGCTGCCCGGGGCGAAGCCGCTGCCCTCGATGACGACCGTGGTCCCGCTCTTGCCGCAGCTGGGACTGACGCTGGTCACCATCGGCCCGGAAGGAGAGAGGAGCGAGGTCTGGAGCAGGCCGAGGTAGGTGTTGTTGGCGTGCTGGTATGCGACCTGCCCCATAAAGTCCGCCAGAGTGCTGTTGGTCAGCGCCGGGTCGTACGTTGAGTAGTTCCCGTCCGATGGCAACTGCTGCTGCACACCGGGCTGCACGTAGACGTTGCCCTTGGGGAGCCCGTTGAGTACGTCGAACAGGCGGTGCACGGTGATGTTGCCTGCCGGGCCGGGTGACGGGTACCACTTGTCCTGCTTCACCTCGTCGAGGCTGCTCCAGGCCAGGGGCACCGCGTCCCAGACGTTGACGTGATGGTTGTTGCTGAAGGGCAGTCCGTTGACGTAGGTCGCGAAGCTCTGCAGCCCCGCGGTGGGCGCCGCGAAGGTCTCGAGCGCGAACTGCGGGACGTTGGTCCAGCTCTGCGCCTGCGTGTACAGGTAGGGGGCGAGCATGGTGGCGATGGAGCCACCCAAGCTGTGACCGGTCACGTACACCGTCGGCTGCGGGGTAGTGGGCGCCGCCTGGACCAGGCTGGCCAGCGCCTGCGCCAGTGTGGCGCCCTGGTAGGCGAACGCACCCTCGGGCACTGGCACACCCAGCACGTCCCCCGGCGGCGGGATCGAGACCATGCTGGCGACCTGGGTGAACGCCGTCATGGCTCCCTTGGAGACGGCAACCGGCGTCGGCGAACCGCTCGCGGTGAACGGGACCACGGTGCCGACGTCGAGGTCCTCCAGGATGTCGGTGATGTTGCCGGTCGTGCCGCGCGCGACCACGGCGAACTGGTTGGAGCCGCCGATGCTCTTGGCGATGTACACCATGTTGGCGTCGTCCGGGCTCAGCGCGAGCCAGGCCAGCTGCCAGCTGGCCCGGGTCGCCAGCCAGATGGCCCTCAGCTGCTGGGAGATACCGGCGGCCACGCGCCACGTCTGCTGGTCCCGGGTCTCCCCCGACGGTCGCGGGGTCGCCGCGGTGGCCGCGAGGGCGGACAGCGTCATGCAGACCTGTGGCGGGGTTGGCGTGGCCATGATCACTCCTGGGGTGCTCACCGAACCGGAGATGGACCACCGTCGACCGTATACGCCCGGCCTGCCCATCCGGGTGCCCGACCGGTCGTCAGACACCCGGATGGGCTGCTGGATTGACCCTTGCGGACCACCGTCGGGCTCAGTAGGGCAGCAGGCGCCCGGAGGGCGTGCGCAGGTCGAGCGGCGGACGCGGGCACGCCCCGACGAGTCAGCGAGTGGGCGGCGCGGCGAGTGGGCCGGGCGATCTGGATCCGAGGCACGGCTGCCACCTCCTGAACCTTCTGAGCAGCCTCTGAGCAGCCTCCGTGCTCATGCGCCACACTCCTGCGTCCGCCGTCCCAGCCGCCAGGGACCGGCGACCCGACCGGCCGCCCCGACAGACCGCCTGGTCAGTGCACCTGCCGCTGCTGGTCGACCCCGTAGGGCTCGCGGACACGGACGAGGTCGGAGAAATGACGCTGAATCAGGCTGCCGCGCCTCGACGGCAGCAGCCCCGGCCCGCCCGGCCGGGGCTGCGTGAACAGCAGCCACCGGCAACCGTCGAACTTCGCCTCGGAACACCATCTCGCCAGGCAGCACCTTGGGGCCGGGAAGCGTCTCGCGTGCCTGGGCGAGCATCGGCTGCACCGGCGGACCAAGCACCACCAGGACCTCGCTCACGGGTAGGGAGTCGCGACGCTCATGGGGTGGCACGGCTCCCCGACCACAGGTCGCAACAGCCCGGCCTGTCAGCGGAACCGGCTGCCCCTCATGTCTACGACCCGACGCCAGACCACGCGGCCGGGCTGGGCACGACCTGCGCCCGGCCCAGTACGACCCCGCGCTCGGACGGCTACCGAGCGGCCCGAACTCGTCGAAGGCGAGGGTGCGGTCGGGCCGCTCGTCGATCGCGTACTCGCTTTGCTCGGGTTTGACGTCGAAGTCCGCGTCGATGGGCTCCTTCCAGGCCTTGGCGCGCTGGAAGGTGATGCCGCGGCGGGCGAGCAGCGTCCGCAGCGCCTCGCGGCCGATCCGTACCGGGCGGGCGATGTCGCGGCGCAGGTGGTCGGCGCGTTTGGATCGACCAGCAGGTGAAGGGCTTGCCGGGTTTGACCGGGCGGGTGGCGGCCATCTGGATGACGAAGTCCTCGTCGTCAACCGTGAGCAGGCGGGGGCGGCCACCCGCCCACCGAGGGTCCGGACAGGCCGACCCGATCTCGTTGAACTTGTGGATCACGCGGCCGGTCGTCACTTACCGGAGGTGTCGCCCGCTCCGCCGAGATCGTCATGGCTCGCGTGCTCGCCCGGCGTCGCCAGCTGGTCGACCGCGTCCGCGCCGACCACCGCGCCGGTGGACCTCTTGCCGCGCCTCAGCCTGCCTTCCAACCCGCTCGCGAAGGACGTGAGCGCGAAGTTCAGCACGACGAAGATCACCGCGACGACGGTGAAACTGGCAATGGTGTTCGCACCGTAGTTCGCGCTCATCGGACGGACCGACGCCAGCAGCTCGGAGAAGCCGAGCAGCGCACCGCCCAGCGCCGTGTCCTTCACGATGACCACCAGCTGACTGACGATGGCCGGCAGCATCGCGGTGACCGACTGCGGCAGCAGCACGTAGCGCATGACCTGGTTCTTGCGCATACCGATCGCCTTGGCCGCGTCGGTCTGGCCCTGGGGGAGGGAGACGATTCCTGCTCGTACGATCTCCGCGAGCACGGAGGCGTTGTAGAGGACGAGACCGGTGACCACGGCGTACAGCGGCCGGCTGTCGGAGCTGACATCGGTGTACTCGGAGTACGCCGCGTTCGCGAACAGCATCAGGATCAGCACCGGGATGGCGCGGAAGAACTCCACGACCGTGCCGGCCGCACCCCGCACCCACCAGTGGTCGGAGAGCCGGGCGATGCCGAACAGCGCTCCGAGCGGCAGCGCGATGACCATGGCGAGTGAGGCGGCGATGAGCGTGTTCTTGAGCCCCGGCAGAAGGTACGTCTGCCAGGCGCGGGAGTCCGTGAAGAAGGGCCGCCACTTGACCCATTCGAGCTGGTTCTTGTCAGCGAGGCTCCGGGCCACCCACCAGATGAGGGCGGCGAGGGCCGTCAGGAACACCACCGTGAGCAGTACGTTGTGCCGTTTGGCACGCGGCCCCGGGGCGTCGTACAGGGCGGACGAGGAGCTCATCGCTTGACCGACACCTTCTTGCTCACCCAGCCGAGGAACAGCCCGGTCGGGAGGGTGAGGCAGATGAATCCGAACGCGAAGATGGCGGAAATGAGGATGAGCTGAGCCTCGTTCTCGATCATTTCCCGCATCAGCGCCGCAGCCTCGGCGACACCGATCGCGGCGGCCACCGTGGTGTTCTTGGTCAGGGCGATCAGCACGTTCGCCAGCGGGCCCACCACGGAACGGAAGGCCTGCGGAAGGACGATGAGCCGTAGCACCTGGGGGAAGTTCAGGCCGATGGCACGCGCCGCCTCCGTCTGACCGACGGGCACCGTGTTGATGCCGGACCGCAGCGCCTCGCAGACGAACGACGAGGTGTACGCGATCAGCCCGAGCACGGCGAGCCGGAAGTTGATCGTCGTGAAGTTGTCGGCGCCGAGCGTGACGCCGAGCGTCTGGAACAAGCCCAGCGAGGTGAAGACGATGATCACGGTTAGGGGGATGTTCCGGACCACGTTGACGTAGGCGGCGCCGAAGCCACGCATCAGGGGCACCGGGCTGACGCGCATGGCAGCCAGCGCCGTTCCCCAGATCAGAGCGCCGACGGCGGAGTAGAAGGTGAGCTGCACCGTCACCCAGAAGGCTCCCAGCAGGTTGTAGCCCTCAAGAAAATCGAACACGGTCTCCCGGCCTTCCGCGTGAGTGAAGGGCGAGGCGCGCCGCTTCGAGGGCGGCGCGCCGTCCGTGGGTCACCCGCTTCAGCTGACGATGACGCCGATCTTGGGTGCGGGCCCGCTCTGGAAGTTGGCCGGACCGAAGTTCTTCTTGACGGCCGCGGCCCAGGAGCCGTCCTTGACCATCTTCTCCAGGGCGGTGTTGATCTGTGCCTTGAGATCGCTGCCCTTCTGGACGCCGATGCCGTAGTTCTCATTGCTCATCTTGAAGCCGCCGAGCTTGAACTTGCCCTTGAACTCGGGCTGCGCGGCATAACCGGCGAGGATCACGTTGTCGGTGGTCAGGGCGTCGATGACCTTGTTCTCCAGACCGGTCAGACACTCCGAGTAGCCGCCGTACTCCTGCAGCTGAGCCTTCGGCGCGATCCTTGTCTTGACGTTCTGCGCCGAGGTCGAGCCGGTGACAGAGCAGAGCTTCTTGTTGTTCAGGTCCTCGGGCTTCTTGATGGAGTCGTCGTCCGCCCGGATCAGGACGTCCTGGTGCGCAAGGAGGTAGGGGCCGGCGAAATCGACCTTCTCCGCGCGCTTGGGGGTGATCGAGTACGAGGCGGCAATGAAGTCGACATCGCCGCGCTGGAGCAGCGTCTCGCGGTCGGCGCTCTTGGCTTCCTTCCACACGATGTCGCCCCGATCATGGCCGAGCTCCTTGGCGACGTACGTGGCCACGTCGACGTCGAAGCCCGTGTACTTGCCGTCAGGGGTCTTCAGGCCGATGCCCGGCTGGTCGAACTTGATCCCGATGGTGACCTTCTTGTCGCCCGAGCTCGTGTCGCCGCCGCCGTCTGAGCTGCAGCCGGCGGCGGTCAGGGACAGCATGAGCGCAGCGGCGGCCGCGACAGTGACCTTCTGAAGCTTCATGGTGTTCATTCCTAGTGCTCAAGGGCCCCGGATCAGTGGTGAAGGATCTTCGAAAGGAAATCCTTGGCCCGCTCGCTGCTCGGGTTGCTGAAGAACTGAGCGGGCGTCGTCTCCTCCACGATGCGGCCATCCGCCATGAACACCACGCGGTTGGCGGCCGAACGGGCGAATCCCATCTCGTGGGTGACGACGACCATGGTCATTCCGTCATGGGCGAGCTGCTGCATCACTTCCAGCACCTCGTTGATCATCTCGGGATCGAGCGCAGAGGTCGGCTCGTCGAACAGCATGATCTTCGGGTCCATGGCCAGCGCTCTGGCGATCGCGACGCGCTGCTGCTGGCCACCGGAGAGCTGCGCGGGGTACTTCTCCGCCTGGGAGGCGACACCCACCCGGTCGAGTAGTTGGCGCGCCCTCTCCTCGGCGGCCTTCTTGTCCTTCTTGCGTACCTTGACCTGGCCGAGCGTCACATTGTGCAGCACGGTTTTGTGCGCGAAGAGGTTGAAGGACTGGAAGACCATGCCCACATCGGCCCGCAGCGCGGCCAGCTCGCGGCCTTCGGCGGGCAGGGGCTTTCCATCGATGACGATCTCACCGGAATCGATGGTCTCCAGGCGGTTGATGGCGCGGCACAGCGTGGACTTCCCGCCCCCGGACGGCCCGATAACGACGACAACCTCACCACGGGCAATGGCCAGGTCGATGCCCTGGAGGACGTGCAGCTCGCCGAAGTGTTTGTTGACGTTGCTCAGCACGACCAGATCGCCCGTGGCCGGGGTGGGATTTTCCTTGGTCACGGCTACTCCGCTCATTGGCTTCATGGTCCGTCTGCCAAAAGGAAGCCGCACGCCGAGAGCGGGGGTTTACGACTAAGCGGGGGTTTACGACTATTCGGGACTGCCGGTTGCTGACCTTGACAGCACCGCCCGAGGCTGGCCCGCCCAAAGGCCGGCGATCGGCGGCACCGCCACCGCGTAGGTGCCTGAGCGACCTACCGGATCGACAGGCCGTGACCGGTCGGCAGCCGGTCGCGTTCGACGGCGGCGGCGACAAGCCTGGCCGGTCCTGCTCGGCCTCGGCGGCTGCCTGCTACCCGACCGAACGAGGGCACGTTCGCGGCCCCTCAGTCGATACAGAACTCGTTGCCCTCGATGTCCAGCATCGGGATGCACGAATCATTGCCGTCATACAGCGTGCGCACATGTACCGCACCGAGCGGGACCAGCCGTGCGCACTCGGCCTGGAGTGCGGCGAGGCGCTCCTCACCCACGAGCCCGGTACCGACCCGCACGTCAAGGTGCACCCGGTTCTTGGCAGCCTTCCCTTCGGGAACGCGCTGGAAGTACAGCCGCGGGCCCACACCTGAGGGATCACCGCAGGCAAACCATGCGTCCTGCTGCTCAGGTGGCTGGGAACGCTTGAAATCGTCCCAGGTGGCAAACCCCTCCGGTGGCGTCGGTATGACGTACCCCAACACCTCGCACCAGAAGCGGGCGAGGCGCTCAGGCTCCGCGCAGTCGAAGGTGACTTGGAACTTCTTGATCGACATCACCGGGCCACCGTATGGGCACCTGCTCTTCAGCGAAAGCCCAGGGTGCGCCCGTGCCTCGCTGCTACGGACCCCGCTGTTCCCACATCCCCAAAGGCGCGCAAAGCACCGGCTGGCGGCTCCCACCAGCCGTGCCGGTCCCTCCCTGGCAGAGACCACAAAACCGGGGCGTGAGGTGCAAGCTGGAAGGGAGGCCGCCTCGCCACCCCGGGAGCGGGCTCTGGACCCGCGGTCTCGCCACTCCGAGTAAGCCCCCTGGGGCTCGGTAGGAGGGAAGCGAGATGACAGAAAACGTCACCACCGGTACGCACTGGCGCCTGGCCGGTGATTGGTTCGATGTGTGCAAGTGCGCCATACCGTGCCCCTGCACGTTTGCGCAGCCCCCGACCTACGGCGACTGCGAAGGCGTACTGGTCTGGCACATCCGGGAAGGCAGCTTCGGCGACGTGCGGCTCGACGATCTCAACGTCCTGATGCTCGGTTCCTTCGTCGGCAACGTCTGGACCGGCGAGCACACCGACGCGTACGCCGCGGTATTCCTGGACGAGCGCGCCGGCGAGCAGCAGCGCGGTGCACTCGGTGCCATCTTCGGCGGTGAGGCGGGCGGATGGCCGGCTCGGTTCGGGGAGATGTTCCACCCTGAGATGCGCGGCCTGGATTTCGTCCCCATCACCGTCGAGATCGACGAGGACCTCGGCACTTGGCGGGCCGAGATTCCCGGCAAGGTCACGGCCACCGCCGAGGCGCTCGCGGGCCCGACGACGCCGGACGGCGCACGCGTCCAGGTCCACAACGCCCCGGGCGCCGAGGTCGGACCAGGCCAGGTAGCCACCTGGGGTCGGGCCACTGCCGACCGCGCCGAGGCGTTCGGCTTCTCGTGGGAGCGGTCGGGGAAGTCGAGCAAATACTTCCCGTTCGACTGGAGCGGCCCAGACTAGCGCGGACCCGATGCCCCGGGGACGTGCCCGTGCCCCTGTTCGCCGTCTCCGGGTGAGCCGCCCATCATCCGCAGCATGGCCGGGCCGCCGGTGCGCCAGAACCGTACGAGCAACGTCGCGGCCAGCAGCAGGAAGGCGAGGTTGAGCCACGTCGTGTAGTTCCAGGTGACCCCCTCCTCGGGGATCGTCGCATCGGCCTGGTCGGGAATCAGCCCCAGTCCGTCGAAGGCGAACTCCACCACGTATCCGGCGACGGCCATCGCGGCGAAGAAGGTGACCAGCAGGAAGACGGCCATCCGGGCGCCGTAGTACTTCCGGTAGATGTTCAGGATCGGCAGGATCAACAGATCCGCGAAGATGAAGGCGATCACACCTCCGAAGCTGATGCCGCCCTTCCACAGCACCACGGCCAGCGGCACGTTGCCGATCGAGCAGACGAACGTCGCCACCGCCACCAGTGGCCCGACCAGCGGGCCGATCAGCTTGGCGGCGAGCGGATGCCCCTCCAGGAAGAACGTCCGCCAGAAGTCGTCCGGCACCCAGGCCGCGATCGCCCCCGCGATCAACAGCCCCGCCACCAGGTCCCGCACCACCGCGGCCCACTCCATGACGAAGATGTGGGACACGGAAGTGAAGCCGTCACGGGAGAACAAGCGGCGCGCGAAACCGCCCTCCCCCCGCACCGACATGTCCATCGCCGCATGGCCTTCCATCGATCCCGCGATCCCACGCTCGGCCTGCTCCCGCGCCCGTGTCAGCAGCCGCTCGCGCAGGAAGAGACGGAACAGCACGGCGAGTACGACGATCATGATCGGCCCGCCTGCGAACTCGGCGGCCGTGAACTGCCAGCCCATCAGCAGCGCGAGGATCACGCCGAGCTCCACCACCAGGTTGGTGGAGGCGATCTCGAACGCCATCGCCGCGGTGAAGTCCGCGCCCTTCCGGAACAGCGAACGGGCCAGTGCCACGGCCGCGTACGAGCAGGACGACGAGGCCGCCCCGAGGCCGGCCGACCGGGCGAGAGTGCGCGGCCGGTCATCGCCGAGCAGCCGGACGACGGTCGAGCGGCGCACCACCGCCTGCACTACGGCCGACAAGGCGAAACCGAGGATCAGCGCCCAGGTGACTTCCCAGGTCATCGACCCGGCGATGGACAACGCGTGGCCGATCGCTTCCACAGTGTGCCTGCCCTTCGGCGCAGGGTTCGAGCGGTTGCCAGGAAACGCCATTTACAGGCCAATTTGACAGGTCTAGCGTAAAAGTACAGACGACGCTCGCCGCCATCACCTGGGAAGAAGGGGAGCAGTCATGTCGTGGACAATTTCCGGCACGTATGTGGCCGGTTGCTCTTGCGCGGTGTTGTGCAGCTGTCCGTACGACGGCCAGCCGCGGGACGCCAAGGGCGGGACCGAGTGCCTCGGCACCGCCGTGTTCCATGTGGCGAAGGGGAACCTGGACGACCTGGACCTGTCGGCCGTGGACTTCGCGTTCTACAACCACTTCCCCTCCAATCTGTCCTCCGGTGACTGGAAGGTCGGGATCGTCGTGGACAGCGCGGCCAGCGACGAGCAGGCCGAGGGCCTGGAACGCATTCTGTCCGGCCGTGAAGGCGGACCATTCGGCCAGCTGTCCCAGTTCTACGGCGACTACTTGGGCATGGAGCGGGCGAGGGTGGCCCTCACGGGCGGGGACAGTCCCGGCCTTACGGTCGAGGGCCGGACGGAACTCTCCTACCAGCCGCTCACCGGGCCCGACGGCAGCTCGACAAAGATCAAGAACGCCATGTTCGGGTTCGCGCCCGAATTCGAAGTCGGCACGACCTCCGGTCGGTCCGATGCCTTCGGGCTGAGCTACGAGGCGTCGTACGGCGAGACGGCCGACTACGTCTTCAGCAGCGAGGAGACCGCTGAGGCAGGCCAGGGCCGGGTCTGAGCCCGGTTGCGGGTGCTGTTCAACTACTTCGGGCACTGTTCAACTACTTGGTGCCGTTACGCATGTCCAGCGCGAATTCTTCCGCTGTCGGCGGCCTCTTGCGCGAACGACGCGGCCCTCGGAGGCCGGGTGAGTCACCTGTCGGTGAGTCACATGTCTGTCGGTGAGTCACATGTCGCCCATGGACGGCATCGACCCCTGCAACCCCGGCAGCAGCCAGTCCTGGAACGGGGCGAGCACGGCCAGCACGAGAAACGCGACGCCCACGACCCGGGCGAGCAGCGGGCCATGGGACCACAGCTTCTCCACGAAGATCACCAAGGCCAGTGCGGCCATCGCCGCCACGTTCATCACCCCGAGGGGAACGAGGACGACCATCAGCCCCGCACAGCAGCCGACACAGTAGGCGCCGTGATGGACACCCACCCGAAGGTCGCGGGCCGGCCGCCGGAACCCGGCGTAGCGCACCAGGTGGCTCATGGGGTCGCGGCAGTGCCGCAGGCAGACGTACTTGAGGGGGCCGAGCTGATACAGGCCCGCGAGCAGGAAGGACACCGCGCCGATCCAGCGTCCGGCGGTGGGATGGTCCTCAACCAGGCCCCCGGTGAGGACCAGGGCCCCGTAGGCGAGCAGTCCGAAGGCGGTCCACACCAGCAGATACCCACCCACGAACTCCACGGTGCGCACGGTTCGCGCCCAGCCCGAGGACTGCCGACCGATCCCCCGCACCCATGTGATGGCCACCGGCGCCATCGACGGCAGCATCATGGCCGCCATCATCGTCACCCACAGCAGCAGGAACAGCGGCAGCGCCATCCCCATCGTGCCCGGCTCGACCCCCATGTCCCGGGCCTGACCTATCGTCAGCCCCCATGCGGGCACCGCGATCAGTACGACCAGGAACCAGGCGGCGGCGAGATCCCGCTTCGGCAGCAGGCCCCCGCCCGCTGCGGTCGGCGCGGCCGACCGGGCGGATGCGGGGGCGGAAGTCTGGCTGTGGCGCATGGGCGTGTACTCCTGCGACTTCTTCCAGGACAGCACGTATTCCTCTGCGCCGCGAGCTCGCAAGCCGGCCCATACCCGGCAACGGCTCCGCACCCACGGCGTCGCGCCGGTTCAGCCCGTCATCGACGACATTCGACGACTCTCGACGACAACATCAGGAGCCCAACATCAGGAGCCGCCCTTGGTCGACTGGTCGCGTTGGTCGTCAACCACCTTCCTGAACGCGTGCTTGAACGCGGCGTAGTCGTCGGCGCCGAGTTCGTGGGCGTGGCGGCGCTCGATGTCGGCGAGGATGGCGTCGGAGTGCTCCATCTGCTCCAGGCCCCGCTCGGTGGGCAGCACGAGCTTGGCGCGGCGGTCCGCGGGATCCGGCTCCCGGTATAGGTAGCCGAGGACTTCGAGCTCGTCGACGAGCTTGCCGACTACCTGTTTGTGCTGGCCAGAGCGGCGCGCCAGGTCCGTGGCGCGACTGCCCTCGGCGTCGAGGAATGCCAGGATCGCGCCGTGTTGCGGGCGCAGGTCACCGAAGCCGTCCTCAGCCAGCCGCGCGAACAGCTCACGCTGGATGCCGAACAGCAGGCCGGCGGCCAGGATCCCCAGGTCAGGGTTGTCGCGTTTGGTCTCACTCCGACGCATCGGTCGGCCACCCCTCAAGTTAGTCACCAATATTGACGGTAATCTTCGGTGACTATACCGTCGCCGTTGTTGATCACGACCGGCCCAGCCGTGAGGACGCAGTCACAGAGCTGCTTCATACCGCCTGTTGCGTCCTTCAGACCAGAAAGAAGGTGCGTGAGATGTCCACCACCAGCACCGTTGTGCACGGCACTGTCGCCGGAGGCTTCGAGGGCGTACGTGACCGCCTCGCCTCGGCCGCCGCAGCGGAGCCCGGTCTCTCGGCGCAGCTCGCCGTCTACCACCGAGGCCGGCAGGTGGTGGATCTGTGGACCGGCCCCGGCCTCACCGGGGACTCGCTGCTGGGGCTGTTCTCGTCCGGCAAAGGTGCCGCACACCTGGTCCTGGCGCTGCTGGTCCAGGACGGCGTGATCGATCTCGACACCGCGGTCCGCCGCGTACTGGCCCGAATTCGCCGCCGAGGGCAAGGCCGGGATCAGCGTGCGCGATCTGCTGGCCCACAAGGCCGGACTGATCGGCGTCGACGGCGGCTTCACGCCCGCCGAACTCGCCGATGACCGGCTGCTCGCTGCCCGGCTGGCCGCCCAGAAGCCCTATTGGGCCCCGGGCACCGCGTATGGCTATCACGCCTTCGTCATCGGCGCCCTGACCGGCGAGGTGGTGCGCCGTGTCACCGGGAACTCGCTGCGGGAAGTCTTCGAGCAGCGGATCCGCGCGCCCCACCACTCGACTTCCACCTCGGCCTGCCCGCCGACCAGGAGCACCGCTACCTGCCGGTCCAGCCGTTGCTGCCGCACCAGCAGGAAATCGCCCAGGCGAACCCGCCCGCCCCGGACTCCCTCACCGGTATCGCCTTCAACTTCAACGCCACCGCGCCGACCGATCTCGTCGAGTTCGCCAACACCCGCGCCGTGCGTGCGCTCGGCCCTGCCTCGGCCGGAAGTGTCGGCACCGCCCGTGGTCTGGCACGGATGTACGCCGCCGCGATCGGTGAACTCGACGGCCATGCGCCGCTGCTGAAGCCGGACGTGCTCGCCGAGTTCACCACGCCGCACACCTCCGGCACCGACGTGGTGACCGGTGAGCGTGACCACTTCCTCCTCGGGTTCGAGGCCCAGGCGGTCCGCTACCCCAGCCTGGGCGCCGACGCCTTCGGGCACAGCGGCGCGGTCGGCGCCCAGTCGTTCGCCGACCCCCGCAGCGGCATCGCCTACGGCTACACCCGCCGCCACTTCTCCTTCGGCGGTGGAGGCGGCGCCCCCGAGAACCGGGACCTCATCGCCACCGTGGTCGAGTCCGCTGCCGGCTGAGTACCGCATCGTGACGGCCCGCCGCCGTACAGCGTCGTGCCCACGCCGATGCCGCACCGGCTGTCGCCGTCGCACTCGACGACTGCGCCACGGGTTCCAGCCGCAGCCACCGGATCGGCCAGGTTGGTGGTTCGGCCGGGCCGAACCAGACGCGGACGTCCTCACCGGACCTGCGCAGTCGCGCCCAAGCCGTCGTCACGGCGTACGAAACAGGTCTCGTGGTGCCGCGCGGCACGCGATGGAGGTCCCGCTCGGTCTGCGCCGCCGGATCCCGTCGCGAACATCATCGAGTGCCGACACCCGGGACGGTCGGCGCCTGACGGGGGTCCGGCTCGTCCCGCAGCAACGGCACCGGGGCGCGCAGGGCGAAGGCGCCGGGGAGGTCGAGCCGGCCGCCCCGCTGCTCGGTGAGCGTGACCCCCTGCACCGCGAGGCTCGCGTCGATCCCGCACTCCCCCGAACGGACGCTGGTGAGGTGGGCGTCGCGGATGACGCAGACGAGACCGGAGATCCAGAAGACCGCGGTCAGCTCCACCTCCAGCGTGCCGATCTTCACGCTGTCCACGAAGACATCGACGTAGGGCCGGTGCACCGAGGTGACCCGGTGGGTCGCCAGCGCGACGACCTCCTCGCTGCCCGGGGTGTCTCGGGTGCGGCGCGCGGCATCACGCAGGGCGGCGTACCTCCGCCAGCCATCCGCCACCAGGTCGAGCATGTCGAGGCTGAGGAAGTCGTCGATGACGGTGGCCAGCTCGTGTTCGACGGCCCGGTCGGCGGCGGGAGTCCTGCCACGCACGGGGCCGAGCAGCGGACCAGCCGTTCCATGGGCGCGCAGCGGGGTGTCGAGATCCCCGCCCGCGCCGAGCAGGAACGAGCGGACGGTCAAGGGGGGTGGGGCCGTCGTCGCGGTCGTGAAGGTCGTCATCGGTCCACCTCGTCGATGGTCGAAGAGCCGGGGTCCGCGTGGGGGTCGAGCCGGATCGTACGGGTGGGGGGTTCGCCGGACGGGCTCTGTTCGGTCAGGTCGGCGGTCGCGGTGGCCGGGCGGAGGGTGGCGCGGACATGGCCGCGGACCCAGCGCGGGCCGCGGTGCAGCCGACCGAAGTAGACGGCTGCCGCGATGGCCAGGATCAGTGCGCCGCCGAGGGAGGCAGGGCCGACGACCCAGGCGACGGCGCTGGTGTTGTCGGTGCCGCCGGTGCCCGTACCGCCAGTCTCCGTACCGCCAGTCTCCGTGCCACCGGTGTCGGTTCCACCGGTCTCCGTACCACCGGTCTCCGTACCGCCCTCGTCCGTGACTGTGAACGGGGCCTCGGCGTACTGCTCGGGATAGGCCGTGCAGACGGCCCGCACCGTGTGCGCGCCCGGCTGTGCGTCGGCTGGGACCGTGATCTCGGCGGTGAAGGTGTCGGAGTCCGCGGCTGGGGCGGCAGCGAACGGCGGCTCTCCGCCGTCCCATTGGAAGTCGACGTCCGGGCAGCTGAACCCGGTGCCGTCCGCCTGTACGGTCGCGTTTTTCGCGCCGCGCGCCGGGTCGAGAGTGAGTACCGGGTTCGCGGGGCTCTCGACGACGAGGTCGGCGTCCGCGTAGATGTCCGGCTCGCCGGTGCACGCAGCCTGGAAGGTGTACGTATTCGGGATCGCCTCGCTCGGGACGACCTCCGTGTACGAGAAGTCGCCGTTGTCCGCCACGGCGATCTCGGATTTGATGGTGGTGCCGCCGACCACGTAGAGGTCGACGCTCTGGGCGGAACACTGCGTGAACCCCTTGCCCTGGACGTCGATCCGGGTCCCGACCGGCCCGTGGTCGGGGTCGAGCGTCAGCGTCCGGGTCTCGGCGGGCGTGGTGCCGCCACCGCTGGTCACGGTGAAAGGTGCCTCGGCGTGGTAGGCGTTTCCGGAGTCGACGTCCGGGTCGCAGGCCGCCTCGATCGTGTGATCCGGCCCCGCGGTGGCGTCCTGCGGAACCACGATGGTGCCGGAGATCTGGGGGACGTTCACCGTCGCGGGTGTCGCGTGTTGGCCGTCGAAAGTGAGCGTCGCCCTGCCACAGGCCTCGAAGCCGGTGCCGGTGACCGACACACTTGTTCCGGGATCGCCCTCATGGGTGGACAGGGAGAGCTCCTCCACCTTCAGCTGCGTGCCGACCGCCGCCAGGGGCGTAAAAGCAAGGGGTCCCACGCTGATCGCGGCGCTCAGAAGTACCGCCATCAACAATCGACGCACCAGCCGCACGGCGGAGAACATGAGGGAGGGAAGGAGGGAGGGGATTGGGGGGGAACACCTCCCATTGTCCTCCCCCGCCGATCAGAGCACCAGCCCGCGCGGGTCCGGCACCGCCGAGAGGACGCCGGGACAAGGACGACCGCCGCGACCAGCACCGGTTCGATCCGGGCCGCCGCCTCGGCGCGCCCGTCCCGCAGTACACCCCGGCGCGCCTCGCGTCGGCTGGGCGCCGTTCCGACTCCTCCGGATGCCCGTCCTCAACCAGGTGAGAGTCTCTGCCCGAGCGAGATCAGCACGCGGAACTGTCGTATCCGGGCGGGAGCTCTCCACGAAGAAGGCTGGTGAAGGCGCGACCACACGCCATCAGGGGGGCCGCCCGATCTCGTGGAACGCCTGTCCGCCGACGACGACCTCGGCGTCCGCGTACTCCTGGCCCAGAACCACCCGCACGCCTCGGCGTCGCTGCCGCTGGGCAGCTTCCTGGAGTACCACGGCCACCAGCGCGTTCACCTCACCACTCGGCCGAACTTCCCCACCACGGGCCTGGCCGCGTTCGCCGACCACGAGGACCCCGAGGCCCGCGCCCTGACCGCCCGCGCCCCCCACACCGCACCGGCAGTCGTGGAACACCTCACCCATGACCCGGACCCGGCCGTACGAGCCGCGCTGGCACGCCACCCCAACCTGCCGCCCACCCGCCTGACCGAACTTCTCGACGACGAGGAACTGGCCCACGAAGCCGCGGCGAACCCGGCGCTGAATCTCGACGTACTGCACGGGATGGTGGCAGCAGGGGGACGACGGGACAGAGGAGCTTAGTCGCAGGCGTACCGAAGGGCCGGGCGGGCGGCCGCGCACCTTCGGCAGACAGGAGCATGCGCGAGCAGGGCACGATCCTGTCGTTGACCCGGAACTGAGTTGACCCAATCTCCCGCCTCCAGCAGCTCAGTCGCCCGTCGGCAGGTTTCCCCAACTGCGCCGCAGGCCTTGCCCCCGTGGACGCCGACTGTCATCGTCGGGGCCCGCGCCCGGCATGACGGCCTGGGCGAGGAGAGCCGGGGGTACGAGATGAAGATTCTGAAAGGGCCGACGTCTGGGCGAAGGGCGTTCGTGCTGGGGACTCTCGTGGCGATCGCGAGCCTGCTGCAGGCGCCGACCGCGTCGGCGACCGATCCGGCAGACGCTCCGCCCGGCTACGGCGGGCCCTTCAGCTCGTGCCCGGGCCAGACGTGGAAAACCGTGCCCCTGCGCCACGGCACCGCGGAACTCGGGTACATGCAGATCTGGTACTCCGGCAGCTACAAGGGGGGTACCTACTGCGCGCGGGCCGGCGACGGGATCTCCGGTGCACATCACATGGAGATCGTCGTCCGCCGCGGGGACTGGCAGACTCCCTGGTACGACTCGGGCACCTACAACGAGTACGCCGGGTACATCGATGTGTACGGCGCGGCGACGAAGTGCGTCCACTTCTTTGGCTGGGTCACGGTGAACGGGGTGAACTACGAGCGTACTTGGCTGACCCCTGAGTGCCTTTGACACCCACAGCCCTGCTTGAGCGCCTGACGCTGTCGGGGGTGACCTGCCCGGTGATCGACACCGCCGTCCCTCACGTCCTACGTCAACGTCGAGTTCTCCCCCAGCGACCGTGCCATCGCGAGCACGATCAGCGAGTTCGTCAACGGCCACGGCATGGCGCCAGTGCCGCTACCGCAGCGAAGAGACGGCTCAGGTCCAGCACGTTCTTGATGCCTTCGCGGTCAACCGCCAAGGCATCAGTGTCCACCTACCGCCTGCCCCCCGCTCGGCAGCCCCGCAACCCGACCGCTCTCCAAGCTTCGAGGCCATGGCGCGGCCAACGCGCCAACCCAAGAACCCCGCAAGGCCCGACGAGCGGATCCGACTACCTCCGAACTCCCCTGCGGCCGGCCCCGTGCTACATGGCGGGCTCCCGCACAACAGCCAGCACTGGCAGGTGGTCCGTGGCTGCTCGCAGGTCTCGTTCCAAGACCCCGGAGAGCCCCATCGGTACTCCGCACCCCAGCACCTGAACCCCCTGCGTGGCGAAGACGGCGTCGATGCGCTGCAGCGGATCGCCCAGCCGGGTGGTGTGCTCCCGCCCCCACGGCTTCGTCGCCCAGCCGTCCTGCAGAGCGCCCGCGAGCAGGCCGAAGGTTCGGCCGTCGGGCCGGTCGTTGAGGTCGCCCGCGGCCACCGCATGCGGCACGTCCATCGCGGACAGCCGCTCAAGGAGCAGTCGGCCCTGCTCGTAGCGCTCCTGAGCGTTGATGCTCAAATGACAGCTGAGCACACCGAGCCGGGCTTGGCCGAAGCGCAACACGGCGGTGGCGAAGCCGCGCTGGTGCAGGCCAGGGGTGCGGGGCAGCAGGACGTCCTCGGTGCGCACCACGTGCGCGCGGAGCGAGGAGAGGGCCACGGGGCCGGGTGACCGCAATGGTGTGGGTGGGGCCCCGGCTGTACTGCATCCGCCGTCACGCGGGACCGAGGCATCTCCGGCACCCTCCATACCGGCACAGGCTCAGTCAGAGCCGGCCTTGGCACACCACTCCCAACGACCAACAGCCCTCGAAAGTCACCGGTATTGCCGCTAGGCCGTCTCCGGCACCACCGGCTCCGGCTGGGCCGGTCTGCCCTACCCGGCGACCGTGTACTTCAACGGCTCGCTCGCCGAGGCCCGCGTGCCCGGTACCGCACCTGGCGGCGTCATCGGGGCCGCCCGAGTACGTCCAGTACACGAGCGCCCCTCCGTCTTGCCACGCACGGCGCCAGCCAGCACGTGCTCGGCCGACAGACGCGAAAGAGAAGGCCCAGCACAAGCCCTACCCGGCGGGAACGGCATCGGCCGTTCCCGCGCGGCACGGCCCCGCCTACCAGCCGAACCGCCGGTCCACCACCGCCGCGAACTCCTCGAACGTCAGCACCGCGTCACCGTTCGCATCCGCCGCGTCGAACAACGCCGACGACGCCTCCGCGTCCTGCACACCCCAGAACGGCAGCACCCCCCGCGCCGCCAGCGTCGGCCCCCGGTCCCGCAGCGCCGAAATCACCTCGACCCGCGTCAGCCGCCCATCGGCATCCAGATCCAACGCCTCGAACAGCACCCGCGCCTTCTCACTCATCCCACAACTCCCCACTCGACCCACTCGGCCTCGACCGCATCCGAGGTCCTACGCTCGCACCAGGACGACGATCAAGGAATACCCCCGCCGATGACGGACCCGACACACCGCTGCCCGGCACGCCAGGGTATCTGCCGACTCCCCGAGCCGTGGATGTGAAAGGTCTTCTACACCGACGGCAGCCTCCACGACATCACCGTCTCCGGCACCGACGAAAGCCACTGGCCCAAGATCCTCCACCACCTCGGCGCCACCGCCGACGAACTCACCTGGTACGGGCAGACGCCCGGCGCCGACCCACTGGCCACCCTCCAGGACGGCGACCCGGCGAGCCTCGCCGTCCGCTACGGCCGGACCTGGTGGGGGGCTCAGTGCCCATGGCTGGGAAACAAAAGGGTTCGCCGGGGCATCAGCATTACCGCAACTGTTCGCCGACACGATGGATGACGGCAGCAACTTCGGTCTCTGGGCCGACACGAGGACCGCCACGAACGGCCCCAGCGGCAAGGCGGCGGCATCCGGGTCGCGGCCCGCGTCCGGCAGGGGCCCGTCAGCCGGTACGGCTACGAGTTGGTGCCGTCGTGGTCAACCAGGAGAGCGGGCTGTTCGCGCGGCCGAGCCCAGCGCCGTTGTCAGTGCCGCACCGTAGATTCCCCACCATGGGTATCTACTTGGTCAGCATCGCCTCCGAGGACTGGGACGACGAAGAAGTCCTCAAGCCCACCGCCCGCGCACTCACCGCCGAACTGACACGTCTCAAGCTGCCGCCACTCATGCCCCCACAGCCACACGACTTCGTCCCTGGATCAGGCACCACATTCGAAGAGAAGCTCAACCGCCCCATGGACAGCTTCAGCACCCTGTGCCGCACTCAGCCCGACGGCCAGGATCACACCGACGCACTCCTCGGCTGGGACCTGCTCCTGCCGATCAGCCTTCCCCAGCCCATCGAACTGCGCGTGCCTTCGCTCCACCCCGACACCACGACCGCGCAATCCGCCCACACAGTCCTTGCCGCCGCCCAGACACTGGCCAGCCAGCTGGCACTGCCGCCGCAGATCCCTGCATACTGCGACAACCTCAACCTCACCAACTGGTTCGACAGCACCCAAGTCCAGCGAGCAGCCGAAACGCGCCCAGGCTCCTGGCAGGACAACCTCGACGCCGCCTTCTACGCAGCGGTATACCTCCGCGCAGCCGAACACAGCCTGCGCAACGCCTGCCCTCTCCACTACACCTGACCCACCCCGACACCCGGGCCACGATCACAACGACCGCAGGAAAACACCTAGACCCTCGCCCGCCTCTGGCCGGCACCAGTCGTAGTCCGCCCGGCGCTTCCGTGATCCTGCGCCCGTAGCGGCTGTGCGTCCGCGCAGCGCGTCGACAGCGTCCCGCGCCCCGGACCCGCGAAAGTCACCGCGTCCTTCGTGCTCGCCGCTCTCCACCAGCACATGCTCCACCACCACCGTCGTCAGATGCGGGCACAGCAACTCCAGCAAGTCCCCTCCTCACCGTGGTGACCGGACAGGTGATGGGCGCACGGTCCTCGGTCAGGTCCGGGTGGCCGGGGTCTCGGTGGGCACGGGGTCCTGCTGGTCGCCTTCGACAGGGCGGGTGCGGTACATCGCCCAGCCGACCAGGGCCGCGGACACGAGGGTGGGCACGGTCCCGGAGACGGTGACCGCTTCCCGGAACTGGCCGGTCTGCTCCGGGCTCCAGCGCCCCGCGTTCCCGGCGAACAGGGCGGCGAGCACGGTGCCGACCACAGCGACCCCGACCGCTGCGGCGACCTCGGCGGCGGTGTCGATCAGCGCCGCGCCGGTGTAGGTGCGGTTGCGGGGCCGGCCGTTGAGCACGTTGCCCCCGGCGACGACGGCCCACGGTGCCCACGATCCGGAGCCCATGTCTTCGAACAGGGTGGGGGCGACGAGAGCGAGCACGATCGTTGCGGTGCCCAGCACGCCGCCGGTCAGGTCCGCCGGCGCTCGATGCAGGTCGGCTTCGTCGTCGGCCGGGACGCCGATGCGGATACCGGCGATCGCGAGCGCCACGACCGGTACCCGAACGCAACCGGATCGGCAGGCGCACCCATGGTCTGGCTGAGCCGGGCGGGATCGCTGCCTCGCCCCTGTGCGCCGATATGACGCGCGCGGGTGCGAATCACCGCTGCCGCAGGCCGTGGTCAACGACCTCGGCGGCTGCTGTTGCACGCAGGACGTCCGGAGACGGCCGCGACTGGAACATCATCTCCCTGCAACTACCCCTCCAGCCAAAGCCGTTGACGGGAATCGCTACCGTTACGTGGCAAGCCGCCGGGTAGAGGCGTTCCTTGCCATGGCGTCATGATCCACATGTGGCTGGAGGGGTTCTGTTGACTGGTGGCACGACCTTGAAGACCTTGTTGGAGGGCCGGGAGATCGTTCTGGCCCCGGGAGCGCCCGACTCGATCACTGCTCGGCTCGTGGAGGCGGCCGGCTTCCCCGCGGTGTATATGACGGGTTTCGGCGCGACCGCCAGCCGACTGGGAATGCCGGACATCGGGCTGCTCAGCCAAACGGAGATGACCGAGCACGCACGCAACATGACCCGTGCGGTAGCGATCCCGGTGATCGCGGATGCCGACACCGGCTACGGCGGCCCCAGCAACATCGACCGTACCGTGCACGAATTCCTCTCCGCCGGTGCGGCGGCGATCCACCTCGAAGACCAGGCCATGCCCAAACGGTGCGGCCAGACGAGCGGCGTGCGGCTGCTCGACGCGGAAAGCAGCGTCAAGCGTCTGAGGTGCGCGCTGGAGGCACGTGGGTCGGCGGACATGCTGGTCATCGGCCGCACTGACGCCCTTCCCGCGCAGGGAATCAACGAAGCGGTCCGGCGCGCCCGCCTCTATCAGGACGCGGGTGCTGACCTGGTCTTCGTGGACGGCATCAAGAAGATCAGCGAACTGGAGGCGGTGGCCGCGGCGGTCGAGGGCCCGAAAGTGGTGTCCGTCGTCGACGGCAACGAGACCACCCGACTGACCGCCACGGACCTCCAGGAACTCGGCTTCTCCCTGGCCTTCTACGCCGTGACGGCTCTGTTCACCGCCACGCGGGCCGTCGCTGACGCCCTCTCCCACCTCCGGGCCGCGGGCACGCCCGCCGGTGGTCCCCCGCAACACAGTTACACGGAGTTCTCCCAACTCGTCGGTGCCGACCTCCACACCGACCTCGACGACCGGTTCGGCGGCTGAGGCCCGACCGTGGTACGGAGTAGTCTCCGCCGGGACCGTGGGTGTTCGCCCGGCCGTCACCGCTGTGCGTCCACGTGCCGGCATCGCCGGTTCATCGCGGGTTGCGGCCGCCTCGGCGACCCGGGGCCCGGGACTCGCCATCTATCCGGTCAGGTCAGTTGCTTGTGCATCACGATGCAGGGCCGGGCGTGCTGGACGTCGAGGCGGCGGTCGATCTCCTGCCGGCCGAGCGAGCGCCAGAAGGCCGAAGCCGTCGGATTGTTCTCCAGAACCGCGAGACGGACGGCGTTCCTGCCCTGCTTCCGGAAGCGGTTCTCGATCAGGTACGCCAAGAGGCGGCCCGTCCCGCGTCGCTGCTGATCTCCGTGCACGATGAGCAGACCGATCCATGGATATCCGTCCTTGGGGTGCTCGTGCAGCAGAGACACCACGCCCGCCACCCGGCCCTCCGGGTCGCGGGCGAGCAGCACCTCGACACCCGCCGTGCCCATCTCCTCTCGCAGATCTGCTTCCACCCGATCGATGCGGATGTCGTCAGGGTCGTATTCACCAGCGACACGGCTCGCTCGTGGAGCGAGTACGGCCGGATCTGTCTTGCCGGTCCGGCGAACGTATGGGGCCGTGCAACTGCTGAGGTCTGCGGGTTGGCAGGGTCACGATCGCCGACGGTCCATGGCTTGTCCAGGCTGGGCAGCGGCCACCAGAAGATCCTGTGCCGCATCAGCGGTCGCCGAACTGGTCCATGAGCAGCTGACCGTGTGGGCCCCGTACGAGCCCGAACCACAGGATGCCACTCCGCTCTCCGCCAAGCGTCGATGTGGCGTCGGGCATGACAGCCGCGCGGGTGCGGCCCGAGCCCGTCAGCGCCTGAAGGCCAGTGGCAGGCGACGGCGAACGTTGAACCTCGTGCTCGCCGAGTCCGTCGTCAGCCCCGTGGTCCTGGGCCTGCGGGGCGATTGCTTCCGGTCGGGCGGAGGAGCCGGAAGCGGCTCGGTGATCACCCGACAATGGTGGTGCGGAAAATGTCGGGTGCCCGGAACCAGTGCCGCCGCATGATAAGGGCATGGATGACACGACCTTGGTATCCCGCTTCCTGCGCGACGGCTTCGTGATGCTGAAGGGCGCCGTCGCGCCACGCGTGGCAGCGGACTGCGCACGGCTGCTGTGGCGAGAGACGGGCTGCGCCCCAGACAATGCAGCAACGTGGACGCAGCCCGTGCACTGGGTGCCCGGAATGGCGCAGGGCCCGTTCGCCGCCGCACCCAACTCCCCCGCCCTGCACCGCGCGTACGACCTGCTCGTCGGCGCGGGACGCTGGGAGCCACGCTACTCGCTGGGTACGTTCCCGCTGCGCTTCCCGCACGAGGAGGAGCCGGACGACGCCGGGTGGCACATCGAGGGGAGCTACCTGCCGGACGGCGAGAGCTGGTACTTCACCAACCTGCGCTCCCGGGGCCGGGCGTTGCTGATGCTGTTCCTGTTCAGCGAGGTCGGTGAGCAGGACGCCCCGACCCGGATCCGGGTCGGCTCACACCTCGACGTGCCGAAGGTGCTGGAGCAGTACGGGGAAGACGGAGCGAGCGGGCTGGCTCTTGCGCCCGATCTGGTGGCGGCGTCCGACCACCGGCCACTCGCCCTCGCCACCGGGTCTCCGGGCGACGTCTTCCTGTGTCATCCGTTCCTGGTGCACGCTGCGCAACCGCACCATGGCGTGCGACCGCGCTTCATGGCGCAACCGCCTCTGATGCCGGCCGCGCCGTACGAACTGGAGCGGGCCGACGGCGCGTACTCGCCCGTGGAGATCGCGATCCGTCGGGGCCTGGGGCAGGACACCCCCGTCACCGGCCTCGACTGAGAATCACTCAAGCTTTTCCGCGAGAGGCCGGCGCAGCACAGACCTCGGTGAGGATCGCGAAGGAGGTGGTCACCATCCGCGCCGCCAGGGCCGGCGGCATCACCGCGTGGGTGGTCTTTGCTGTGCGCCATCCCGGTGCGGATCTGGCGCCCGTAGTCGAGGTACTCCGCCTGCCGGGCAACGTTTGACCGATCTCACTGGGCTGTGACCGCTCGCCGCTGACCAGCTGGCTGCGAGCCGGGCCCGGGGAAGGCCGGCCGGCTCGGCGACCAGTGCGGGCTTGGTGGTCGGCCGATCAGAAGTGGGGCGTCGTCGAAGAGGAGATCGAGGGGATCACCCTCGTATCCGACGATGAGACAGGCCTCGGCCACTGGTCCCTGGGAGAGCTGACGGCATGCGTCCGCAGCGTCACGGAATAGCGGCCAGAGCCTTGGATGCGGCCACCCCTGATCGGGAGTTGCCCCACACATGCTCGATGGCTCTCCACAGCCATGCCTGGCCTGGCCGGGCGTCACAGGGGCGGCCGGCCGATGGACAACCCGTTCCGGGGGCGGGGCGGACTGTCCATGGTGGCCGAGGGCCAGCGGGTGGCGCCGCCGTAGGCGGCGGGGCCGTACGGGCACCGACGGCTACGGCCCGCTCGTGGCCTTCCTGGTGTCCAATGACGCGCGCTGGATCACCCGGGGACACCGTCCCCGTCTCCGGCGGCATGCGCTGACGCCACGTGGTCTGCGCCGCTGACCCGAAACCGGCCGGAGCCTTTGCTCAGGGTCAGCGAGGGGTGAGGAGGCAGAATTCGCTGCCTTCCGGGTCGGCCAGAACCGTCCAGGAGATGGCGGACTGGTCGATGCCGGGGTCGGTGGCTCCCAGGGCGCGTAGTCGGGCTTCCTCTGCTGCCAGGTCGTCACCGGGGTAGGGGCAGACGTCGAGGTGGACGCGGTTCCACACGCTCTTGGTGTCGGGGGTGCGGAGGAATTCCAGGTAGGGGCCGACGCCCTTGGCGGAGCGCATGGTCGCGTGGTCGTCGGTGACCTCGTGCAGCGTCCAGTCCATCGCCTCGCCCCAGAACCGGGCCATCTCTCGTGGGTCGGTGCAGTCGACCACCACCGCGGCGATCGGCCCGGTGTCCTGGTAGATCGGGCGGGGCTCCAGGACGCAGAACTCGTTGCCCTCCGGGTCGGCCATGACCGTCCAGGGGACGTCGCCCTGACCCACGTCGGCGAGCGTCGCGCCGAGATCCTTCAGGCGTGCGACCAACTCCGCCTGATGGGCGGTCGAGGTGGTGGCCAGATCAAGGTGCACCCGGTTCTTGACCGTTTTGGGTTCCTGGCGGGCGATGATGTCGATGCAGACGGCCACGGGGTCGGGGTAGGCGAAGCCCACGGGTTCGAGGTTGGTCACTCCGGGTCCCTCGCTGTCGATACCCCAGCCGAGTGCCTCCGCCCAGAACCGGCCGAGCACGGAGTCGTCCTGGGCCTTCATATTGATCTGCACAAGTCGTGTTGCCATGCCGCAGATCCTAGAAGCTGTCGCCGGCCCGGGCCACCGCGATCAGACGTGTGCTCGACCCGGGACTGACCGTGGTCGCCCTCGTCGAGACTGTGCGAGTTCTCGTTCACGAAGGCGAGCCCGGGCCGCGGCCGCGGCGTGTGGTTGTCCGACGGCACAATCGTGCGGCCTGTCGGCGGGCCAGCCCTTTGGCCGTGCTGCACTGCTCGCCATCGGTGGCGCCGCACTTCTCGCGCGACAGCTGCTGGACCTCGACGGCCACTGCGGCGTCCCGCTCCCTGCGGCGCCGGGCGAAGGCCTCCTTGGACGCCCTGCCGACACGGATACCGTCCATCGCCGGGTACGTCGTGGTCGGCCCGCCGGGACGCTGGCATCCTGGCGCGAGCCGGACCAACTGCCAGACGGGTCAGCACGATCGCCGGACCGTCGTAGCGGGTCTCCGGACTGCAACCCTGAAGGTGCTTCGGACAGCACAGCGTTTCGCGCGGGGCCGCCGAGTGTCACGCGCTCCCTTACCGCGCCATCGCCCCGCCCTGGGCCGCCGCATACTCTGCCGCGACAGCGAACCGCGGTCGCTGTGGTGAACCAGACCCGCGCCCTTCTTGATGCCTCGCCGCCACAGGGCCATCTCCAGTACGTCCAGCGGGGGGCGCATGTGGGTGGCGAGCTGCCATCCGACGGTCATCCGCGCGTACACGTCCAGGGCGAAGGCGACGTCTGCCCAGCCCGACCAGGTGCGGATATATGTGAGGTCGGCGACCCGCAGCTGGTTCGGCCGACTCGCGGTGCAACACCGGCTGGCCAAGTCGGGCGGCCTGGGCGCGGACGGTTCGGGGATCGTGGTGCGGCGCCGTTGGCTGCGGATCACGCCGTCCAGGCCGTCGTCCCTGATGAGGCACTCGACGGTGCACCGGGCCGCCGTAATGCCCTCACGTTGCAGCTGGCGGTGGATGCGCTGGGCTCCGTGGGTTCCACCGGAAGCGTCATGGATGCGGCGGACGTGCTCGATGAGGTGTTCGTCGCGCAGGCACCAGGGCGGACTTCGCGGGAGAACCCGGCCTCACCGGTCCCCCAGGCTCCGGCAGTCCACCTTCGCCGCCGCTGCCCCGACAACTGGCGCGTGTGCCTGGACGTCCAACGCCGCCTGGCCACCGACTCCTTCTCCATCAAGTTCAGCGTGCTGAACTGAGCTGGCGTCAGGGGCGCGAACCACCGGCAAGCGCGAGGGACAGGACCCGTCCGTCGCCAGCATGTACTGGCCCTCGCCGAGCACGAGAAGACCCCGGCGCACCCGGAGGCCGTCGCGACGGCACACGCTGGCTTCGCGTCCCTTCAGCAGCGCGACCGCGGCCCCGTGCAGTTGCTCAGCGGTACATGTCCGCTCGCCGCGGCGATACGAGGACAGGGCCGTCAGGTTCTGCCGAAGCGTGCTTGCGGGCAGGCCGAGAGCGGCGTGCGGCATGATGAGCCCGTGGATTTCGAGCTGTACCGGGGTGAGCTGCTGGCGTTCTGCTATCGGATGCTGGGTTCGTTCCACGAGGCCGAGGACCTGGTTCAGGAGACGTTGCTGCGTGCCTGGAAGGCCCGGGAGCGGTATGACCCGGCGCGCGCGTCGGTGCGGACGTGGCTGTACCGGATCGCGACCAGCGCGTGCCTGACCGCGCTGGAAGGGCGCGGTCGGCGCCCGCTGCCCTCCGGGCTGGGCGCGCCGAGCGACGATCCGGAGGCGCCGCTGGCGCCGGCGCTCGACGTCCCCTGGATGGAGCCGTTTCCCGACGCGCGGTTCGACGTGCAGGCTTGGGCCGACCTGCGCCTTGCCTGGGTGGCGGCGGTGCAGTCCATTCCGGCGCGGCAGCGCGCCGTGCTCGTGCTGCGGGAAGTGCTGGAGTTCACCGCGGCCGAGGTCGCCGGGCAGCTGGGGACCACGGTCGCGGCGGTCAACAGCGCGTTGCAACGCGCACGTGCCGCCCTCGCGGGTGTGGGTGATCTCGATACGGTGTGCGAGCCGCACGATCCCGAGGTGCGCGCGGTGGTCCAGCGGTACGTGCGGGCGTTCGAGGCCGCCGACGTGCCCGCACTGGTGCGGCTGCTGGCCGACGACGCGGTCCTGGAGATGCCGCCGGTCCCGCTGTGGTACCGGGGCAGAAGCGACTACGGCCTGTTCCTGGCCCGCGTCTTCCGGACGCGCGGAACCGGCTGGGTCATGCGGGAGCTCACGGCGAACGGGCAGCCGATGCTCGCAGCGTACGCGCCGGAGCCCGGCGGCGGGCACCGGCTGCACACCCTCCAGGTGCTCACCGTCACCGGCGGCCAGGTCACGTACAACGTCGTCTTCGCCGACCCGCGCGTCTTCGACGCCTTCGGGCTCCCGCAGCAGATTTTCGTCGACGATTTCCCGCAGGAACGATGAGTCCAGCAGGTGCCGCCGGTATGTACCGGTGAGCACCTGACCGAAAGGATTCACCGTGAGCGTCACCGTCATCGAGTTCATCACCCTGGACGGGATCGTGTCCGACCCCGACGGCTCTGCCGGCACGCTGCTGGGCGGCTGGGCGTTCCGGTACGGCCCTGAAGCCGTCGCCGGAGACACAAGTTCCGACTCGGCCGCACTCTGGACGACGGGGTCCTGCTGCTCGGGCGCGCGACCTGGCAGCTCTTCTCGCGGCTGTGGCCCGGACGCCACGACCCGTTCGCCCAGCGCATGAACGCCGTCCCGAAGCTGGTCGCCTCCCGCACGCTCACCGACGCCGACACCGCGGCGTGGGCAAACTCGCGGGTCCTCACAGAGGACGTCCTCGACGCCGTCAAGCGCGAAGCACGCGACGTGGTCATCACCGGGAGCCTCAGCCTCGTGCATCAGCTCATGGCCGAGGACCTGATCGACGAGTACCGGCTGCTGACCTTCCCCACCGTCCTCGGCACGGGCGACCGGCTCTTCCCCGCCGGCAGCCCTCAGGCGGAGTTGGAATGCCTGTCCGCGGAACAGGTTGGCGCCGCCGCCCTCACCCGCCACCGCAGGGCCGCCCGATGACCGCCCGCTTCATGGCCCTTTACGAGGCGCCCACCGACCCCCGCCGCGATGCTCGCCTCCTGTCGCTGTGGTGGTGGAAGCCCGGCTCGGACATGGCAGGCGGCGACCGCGTCGGGGAGATCCGCCTCCCGCACAGCAAGGCAGCCCCGGAACAGGAACTCGCCACCACTCTCAACCGTCAAGCTGAAACGCTGGTGCCGCCTCGCGGCTTGCGAGACGGCACCAGCTCGTCGGGCAGCTCGGGAGATTGGTCAGCGCGGCCTGGAGATCTGCCTGGTGCCGACGTACAGGGCACCGCGCGGGACCAGGTCGTCATGCTGCCATCCTGACCCACCTCATCGACCGAACCCCTGGGGGCCCGCCCCGCGGTAGCCGGAGTCGACGCATAGCGAAAATGGGCCCTGAGCCATACGGAAGCCGTGCCGTTGACACGCGGGCGACATACAGCCGCTCTCAGCCGAACAGCCGTCGCCGTTTCTCCGGTCGCGGCGGCTCGGGTGCCGGTGCGACCTTGCCGGTTCCGACGAGTTGGGCCACGGAGAGGCGGAAGTGCTGGGAGTGATAGCCCTCCCTGATCGCGACCAGCCAGGAATGATCGGCCAACTGGTAGATCCTGCGTATGTGCGGCCTGTCCGCGCGGTAGTACCGCCGCGTGGGAAGGTGTGTCTGAAGGAGTTCCCTGGCCCAGGCGCAGGCGTGCTCCTTGTCCCGCGCCTTGTGCTCGGCGGCGAGCTGCCAGCGGTAGATGTCATGGCCGTCGGCGTAGCCCACATCGTCGTCCTGCTCAATCAGGACGTACCACGATCCGTCGGATGTCATTCCAGCTGCCCCCTTGACCAATTCCGGTCAGAGTAGCCGCTGGTCGATCAGACCACCTCCCCGGCGGGCTCCGGGACATGGTGCCGCTCTCCGCCACGGCTGGGAAACCACAGCCCGGTACGTCTGGTCTGACAGAAGGCCAGGCGAAAGGCGCTGACGCCGGCCTGGTGTCCAACCCCCCGAGGCTGTGCCAACGATGAACCTCGACGACACTCCCGCACGGCCCCCACTCGGCCATGCTCCGGACTGCCTGGACGTCACCTTTCGCGATGCCGGATAGGCACCTGAAACAGCGGTACTGGGCCTGTCCGGAGCACTACTGCCCGGTCCCGCCCGGGTCAGCCGAACAGCTCATGGAGGACAGGAACGCCGCCTCTGAAGGCGAACACGGTTCGGATCGCGGCGACCAGACCGCTGTGCGAACCCTTCGGTGCCCCTTGCGGTCACCCTTTCCTGTGCGTGGCCGGTCCCCCGGCTTCGACGAGATCAACTTCCTTGCGGACAAGAGCTTCCCGAACGCCGACACCCACACACCAAGATCGGCGCCCGGCAACCGGGCATCTGACTGGCTTCCTCGGCGCGAAGCCCGCCCACGGGCCGCGTGCCGGCCCGGCTCCGGTGACGGCCGTCGCGTGCCGGCTGGCCCTGCGGGGGTGCCCTACCTCACCGGTACGAGCCTGACGCCGGTCTCCTGGTTGTTCATAGTCACCTTCGCCTTCTGCACGTTGATGCTGCGGTACACCACCCCTTGTTGCCCTTCGCCGCGTACATCCACCGGCGGCGGACGGACGTGTCGTCGTTCACGGTGGGGGGGCGCGGTCGCCGCCCACGAACAAGCCGAGGCCGCGGGCAACGCGGGGGTGAGTGCCCAGGCCCACACCTGTCTGGGCCGACTCACGCTGACACTCGAAGGCCTGGCCGCAGCCGAGGGAGCGTTGCGCACCGCCATTGCCTCGGAGCACCGGATGGCCTGCACCTGGGTTCGCGGGAGTCATGCCATGCCCAGCCAGCCTTCCAGCACGGCCTCGCGCTCACGGGATCGCAGGACTTCACCAGGCTGGGCGTCGTTCCACCAGTTCGTCAGGGCGGCAGGCGAGGACTCGCCGCGCGTGAAACGGGCGAGCAGCCCCAAAGACAGATCGACTTCTCGCTGGGTATAGGCGGTCGCGGCGCCGGAGAACACCGGGGACTCGATACGGTCCCCCTGTGTCGTGGTGATGGCGACTGTCATCTCGGCCGGGCTGCCGGGAACCCACGCGTCGAGGGCTGCGGCGGCCACGGACAGTCCGCGGGTCGCCCACCGCACGAGCGTGGAGCGGACCGGGGCTTCCGTCACTTGGAGATCCATCACAGCCGACCAGCGCCACGCCTGCGGCGCGGGGCCGGTGATCCGCACGCCCACTGGGGAGAGCAGCACACCCGGTTCCCCCGTTGCGGGAGGCGTGCCCAGGTACACCCTTTCCCCGCTGACCCAGAAGAGGCCCACGGTGCTACCCGTTCGGTCGGCTGCATGGGTAGGCGGTGACGGTTCCACATTCAACTCCATCTCTTGGGGCGCTGCGCGGCGATCATGCCGAAGCAACCGACCCTAGACGCACCGCGACTGGGACTCAACGTAATCGCGCCACCAGGGCTTTTGCCGTGCGCAGCGCCCGACGCGGGGCTCGGTGCGGGCGGTCGGACAGCTTGACTGCCAGGTGATATTGGCCGGTAAGAGCCCGGCCGGCACCGGCTCACCGTACCGATACGACCGCGCCTTCCCGTAGACCGACAACGTCCCCGTGAACGAGACCTTCTCGGTCACACCGGGGCAACTGGCCATCCTCCACTACGCGTTGCACACCGGCGCCTCGTGTATTCGGACCGTCCGGTCCAGCATCGCCACCTCGCGCACTCGCCCGACCAGCCGCGCAGTGCCTGCCACTCCATCCCCCCGGCCGCGTGGACGATGGCGCGTCTCAAGGACATCACCGGCGTACGACAGCGTCCAGGCTCCGGACCGGTCACGCCCGCGGCCTCGCGACCGCTTCGCGGAGCACCGTCTGCCCGGCAGGTGGTGTTCCGGCCGCGGTGGCGCGACCCCGGCCGGGGTCGCGCAGGCGCTCTGGCGTCATGCCTGTCCACGGCTCTACCGTGGCACCGGGAACGCACCCCACCACAGTTCGTATCATTTGTCATGAACGCGCCATTCCCTGCCCTGTCATTCACCGCACACCGTGACCCTGATGACTCCAGGCAAGAGGTGAGCCATGTTCGTGCACCGCAGACGCCCGCAACGACCACGTCGACTGCGTCGGCTCAGTGTCGTCACCCTGCTCCTCGGCGTCGTCGCAGCCGTCGCAGCCGGGCCCGCCCGGGCGACGCCGGATGCCGCGCCTTGGGGCCCGCCCCTGGTCCGGCCGGTCGACCCTCAGCACTGGCGCAACCCCGACGACATGACCTGGGCCGAATACCGCTCCGTCCCGGGCACGGACTGGGCGAACCCCGACCGCCAGCCCACCCGGCGCAAGTTCAAAGGCGCTCTCGTACTGCTGGACTACTCCGACGAGGAGTTCTCGGTCACCCAGGCCGCCGGCGCCGCCAAGTTCGGCAATCCACTGCCCAGCGCGTCCGGCATCCCCCGCGCCCAGCTCCCCAAGTTCTACGAGGACTTCCTCAACAAGCCCGGCACGCTCAACCACGGCCACACCATCAACGAGTACTGGATGGAGGATTCCGGCGGCCGCTTCGGCGTCGGCCTGACCGCCTTCGGCGCCTACCGCATGCCGGGCAAGTCCTACCAGTACGGCATCGAGCCCGGCATGAACCCCGGAGCCTGCCCCGTGGGCGAAACCTGCGGCAAGGACATCCGCGCCGACGGCAAACGGGCCTGGGTCGCCGACGTGGGCGCCGGCAGAGCCGGCGAGTTCGACTTCGTCTTCTACCTCACCGCCGGAGTGGACGAGTCCTCCGCCTGGCAGGAGTTCGGGCCGATGAAGTTCGCCTCCGCCCAGGACGTGCCGGCCGCCTGGGGACCCCCGTCACCCATCGCCTCCGGACAAAACGCGGCACGGACCCGCTATGTGCCATGGACGTCCTGGCAGGCGGCCGCCCGTATCTGGCCCAACGCCGCAAACGGCTCCTCCACCCAGGCCGAGAGCTCCGGCATGGCCACCTTCGCCCATGAACTCAGCCACATCCTGGGCATCGGCGACAACTACAACAACCCCTACGGGACACCACTCAGCCGCTCCTACACCGGCATCTGGGGCATGCTCTCGCGCGGCTCGTTCAACGGCCCCGGCGGGCCGCACACCCGCTGGCAGGTTCCCGCCACCGCGGGCGGCTCCATGGGCGCCCAGCACGTCCTGCGCGACAAGCTCAAACTCGGCATGGTCGACGAGCGGAACATCCTGCGCCTGGACCGCGACGCCCTCAAGGACTCCGGCCCCGTCGTCGCCCGCGTCACCGCCCGCTCCGCCCCGCCCGGAGAGAAAGGGCTCACCGGCGTCAACATCACCATGGCCCGCGACCAGTCGCCGGCCTGCGACCGGGCCACCGACCCGCTGTGCGACGGCGGCGGCTACGACAACTACACCGTCGAGGTCGTCGACCGCATGGGCATGGACTCCTTCACACCGGACAGCGGCGTCCTCCTCAGCAAGACCAAGAACGCCGACCGCGCGCCGTTCGCCTGGGTGGTCGACGCCCACCCCGAAGACATCGGCCTGGTGGACTTCACCCGCCCCGACGGCACTCCGCAGAAGATCACGATGGGCGACTACCGGCAGCTCAGCGACGCGCTCTTCCACGCGGGAGCGGACTCCGGCAGCTCGTACGAGTACGTCGACGAGGCCAACCGGCTGCACTTCTACGTCCTCAACGTGCGACGCGACGCCACCGGCGTACTCTCCTACGACATCGGCATCAAGTCCATGGACGGAGTCGGCCCGCAGCCCCGCGCAGTCGCCCTCGGCAAGGGCTCCGTCACGAGCGCGCCCGCCACGGGCCGGGCCGTGTGCACCTTCAGCCTCGCCAACACCGGGCAGCCCGACCCGCACAACCAGCCGCACCTGTCCTCCGACATCTACCGCCTGACCGCCACCACCTCGCAACGCGGCTGGTCGGCCTGGCTCCCCAACCGCCTCGCCGCCGCGGCCGCCGGCACCTCCGTCCCCGTCGACGTCGCCGTCACCGCGAAGCCGGGCGCCGAACGCACGGGCGCCGTCATCCTCACCGCCCGCTCGGAGAGCGACCCGGCCAAGACAGCCCAGGCCACCTGCTCGCTGCCGAAACCGGGCAGGTGACCTCTCCCGCACAGGGCAAGGGGCGACCGGGCCGCTTCCGGCCCGGCTGCCCCACGCCCTGGCAACAGCGGCGGCCATCAACATGCCGCAAGTACGTCGACAGCGGCGGGAACTGAACCTGGACATCGACGTCGGCGCGGTACGCGTCGGAACGGTCACGTGTGGTGCTGAAGCACAGAAGCCGGTCCCATGCGCCGGTAGCTGGTACGGGCGAAGCTGAGAGCGTCGACCAGGCCAAAGCCACCGTCGGACGTGGACGGTGCCGCGCCCCTATGCGACGGGATGGCCCAGGACGAAATCGCGCACGAGTGCTGCCACGTGTCGGCGAGCCTCGAAGGTGACGCCGTGCCGAGTGTGCGGCAGGATCTCCAGGCGCGCCCCCGGGATCCGGGCCGCCATGAACTCGGCGACCGTGGGCCGGATGACCAAGTCGTCCGCCCCGTGCAGAACGAGCGTGGGAGCAGTGATCTCCGCCAGGCGGGCGGTGCAGTCATGGCCGTGCGCCGCTGCCGCGCGGCGCGCGTCGGCGTCAGCGGGGCGGCTGCGCAGGGCGCGCCTAAGATCGGCCACGAGTTCCGGGTCGGCTGCCTGGCCCTCGGGGGTGAGCACCAGGTCCAGTATGAATTGCGTGTGCTCGCCGGGTTGGAGGGTGGCGATGCGGTCGGTGACGCTCTCGGTCATGGCCAGGCTCGGGGTCGTCCCGGCCAGGATGAGCGAGGCGATGCGTCCCGGGTGGCGGAGTGCCAGCTGCATGGCGATCATTCCGCCGAACGAGGCACCCAGGACGTGTACGCGCTCGTGGCCCAGCGCCTGAACGAGGTTGGCGCAGTCGTCGGCCAGCCGGGCCAGGTCGTACGGCTCGGGCCCGTTGCGGGTATCGCCGGTGTCGCGCTGGTCGTAGCTGATCGCGCGGATACCGTCGCCCAACCATGGCCGGAAGGTGTCGAACTGGCCGCGGTGCCCCTCACCCCCGTGCAGCAGAACCAGCGGTTCGCCCTCGCCGGACGTGAGGTAAGCGGTCTCGACTCCATCGACCGTCGTTCGCTGGAACACCCTGGAACTCACGTACGCATCCTCCCAACATCCGCTGACAGCCCTGTCCAGGGCCCCGCTTGCTATGAACGCTCGGCCAACCTGTCCGCCGCCTCCCTCACCCTCGCCGCCACACTCATCCGCTGGAAGAACCTCGCCACGTGGCACTCTTGCGCAGGAAGGCCTCAAGCTGTCCGGCGAAGCCCGGTGCTCCGGCGACGAAGTGACCGGCGCCCGGATGCACGCTGCGCTTGCCACCGAGGGCATCCGCGAGTGCGTCGCAGATCCTCTCGAACGCGGCCGCGTGGTCTCCGGACGCGACGAGCACCGGGACGCCGGCGTCCCGGATCGCGACGAGCTGTGGGCGCGCCTCGCTGGTCGGCCTACCACCGTGCGCCCGCCGAACCCCGGCGACCACCTCCTTGGGTAGCGGGCCGTCGCCGATGGGCGCGCCCGCGAGATGGAGGAACTCTCGCAGCTCGGCCGGGTCCATGTCCATCCCGTGAGTGAGGACCGCATCGCCTATGCGGTCGAGCCGCGCCACCTCGGGATCGTCAGGGACAAGGTAGTTGAGCGGCGGCTCGATCAACGTGAGCGAGCGCACGCTGCCCGGCGCGGCAGCGGCCGCGATCAACGTCCCGAGGACGCCGTAGGAGTGGGCGACCACATGCGGGCGGCCGGCAAGCAACGGCGCCAGGTCCAGGGCATCCACCTCGAAGTCCTGACGCTCCTGCGGTGGTGGACTCGGCGGATAGCCGCGGCGATGGACGTATGCCAGCGTCCACCTCTCCGCCAGGGCAGCGACAGCACCCCACGTCGTCCGCGGGCCGGCACCGCCATGCACCAGCAGGACCTCCGGCCCAGAGCCCTCGCGCACCACCACGATCTCGCCCACGGAAGCGAGGATAACGGCGCCCGGTCAGACACCGCGCTCAAGCGTGTTGCAGAAGGCTCGGTGCGGGCCATTTTGCCGGTATGGGTGGGGTGTTGCGGCCCGGGACGACGAGCTCACCAGCGGAGGCCAGGCACTCGCCAACGCCCAGGCAGCCAAGTTCTGCGGGAGACCGGCCCGATCAGATCCCAGAGCCGGTCCTCGACCACCCGCTGTGTCGCAGTCCTCGCCACGACGGGGCACGATCGCGGATCTGGCTCACAAGATCACGTAACGTCACATCCGGCGTGGCGCAGGAGCACACTCTCGCTGTGTTGACTCGCAGCGTCTGGGGCCGGCTCGTGGCTGGTGCTGGGCCGGACATGACCGCGACGAGATCGCACGGCTCGTCGACGACGAGGCGGTGCCAGCACCCCGGGGGGACCACAATCGCGGTGCCGGGACCTGGCTCAACGAGCGCTCGGATCCGGATGTTCGGCCGCGAGGGCCACCTCACCCCGCTCGGCGCGGCGTTCGCCCGTGCGATCTGCCACGGCGGCCGGGGCCAGATCGCCAGGCGTACGGGGAGGGCCTGGAGGACCAGCTCACCGCCCTCGGCCTGGTCCTCAACGCCGTCGTCCTGTGGAACACCCGCCACCTGGATGCCGCCACCGCCCAGCTCCGCGCCGAGGGCCACGACATCAAGGGCGAGGACGTGGCCCGCCTCTCCCGACGCTCCGGGCCGAGGCGGGCAACGCCGAGCTGGGCTCAGCACTGGCTCAACGACCTCGCGGAACCCTAAATGGCACCCTCCTGAACGGGGTCCCGGGATTCCGGGTGATCTGGATCACCGGCCGGAGCGGCGGCACGCAGCGCCGCCTCAACCTGGCGGTTGCTGGTCATGGTCGACGTGACGGCGGTCATGGTGAGGAGGAGGCCGGCGGCGGTGTAGAGCGGGGTGCGTACGTCGTAGGTGGTGGCCAGCCAGCCGCCGAGGAAGGCGCCGAACGGGGCGGCGCACATGGCGAGCATGCGGGAGGTGGAGGCGACCCGGCCCATCAGGTGGGCGGGGACGATCGCCTGTCGGAGGGAGGGGCCGAGCACCATCGTGGCGCCCATGCCCGCTCCGCACACGGCGAGGGCGAGGCCGGCGGCGTACGGGTTCGGGGCGGCGGCAAGGCCCAGGATGGCGAGTCCCTCGACTGCGGCCGTGCAGGTCAGCGCGGTGCCGGTGCCGAGTCGCCGGCCGAGGAAGGAGGCGATGCCCGCGCCGAGCAGACCGCCGGTGGCCTCCGCCGTGAGGAGCAGGCCGAAGCCGAAGGTGTCGATGCCGAGACGGTCGTGCGCGAAGAGGGCGAGTACGGTCTCCACGGCGAGGAAGGCGATGTTCCCGACCGCCGGACGCAGCGCGAGCCCGAGCAGCAACCGATCCCGGAATACGTACGAGGCGCCGGCCCGCGCCTGCCGCAGCAGCGACTCACGGGCCTGCGGTACGGGCCGGGGTGCGGCGGGCAGCGACCGTACGAGCAGTGCGGAGAGCGCGAACGACACCGCGTCGGCGAGCAGCGGAACCGCCCGACCGAGCGCGAGCAGGGCACTGCCCGCAGGCGGCCCCGCGAAGCCGGACGCCGCGGTCTGGGTGCCGCGCAGGCGGGAGTTGGCACGCTCCAGGAGCGCGGGGTCGCGGCCGAGCAGATCCGGCAGATAGGCCGTGGCGGCCGTGTCGAAGAAGAGTCCGCCGAGGCCGAGCAGGAAGGCGACGGCCGCGAGCAGTGGAATGCTCAGCACGCCGAGCGCGGCCGCTGCCGCCGGTATCGCGAGCAGCACCGCACGCGCCGCGTCCGCGACCCACATCGTGCGCCGACGGTCCCAGCGGTCCACCAGCGCACCGCCGAGCACCCCGAAGAGCAGCCACGGCAGCGTTCCGGCGGCCGTGACGACGGCGAGCGCCATCGGGTCCCGCGTCAACGTCAACGCGAGCAGCGGCAGGGCGGCATGCGACACCCCGTCACCGAGCGAGGACACCGTCTGCGCGGTCCACAGCCGTGCGAACCCGGTCGGCAACTTCCGGACTTCTGAGGTCACTTGGCGTCCCCTTCGGCCTGCTCGCGCGGTGTCGGGTGGAACAGCGCGAAGACGAGTGACGCGTCCGGCAGCGACGGATCGGACAGCTCCCGGTACTCGTCCGCCAGTGCCTGCAGCCGCGCGCCCAGCTCCGCGAACTGCTCCTCGGTGAGCCGCAGATGCGCCATCCGTACGTGCCGCTCGCCATCCACCGGCGCTGCCTCCAGGTCCGCCACCGCATGCCGCATCAGCACATCCGGCCCTCCCTCGCCCGGATCCGGCAGCACGATCGCCCGCGCGGCCATTGCGTAGTACCGCTCGGTGACCCCCCGGACCTTCCGCGTTCGTACCACCTTCACCAGGCCGGCCCGCTCCAGCAGCCGTACGTGGTAGCTGGAACTCCCCTTCGCAAGGCCCACTCGCTCGGCGATCTGCGTAATCGTCGCGGGCTCGAAGCGGAGCACGGCCATGATCCGGTGACGCGTGAGATTGGAAACGGCGCGTAGCTGCTCGTCAGTGGTGACGTGGAACGTCTCGGGAAGATCATCGGTAGGCATGCCCCTAATGGTCAACACTTCTTGACCATTAGGCAAGGGGTTTTGCTCGGGCTTCCGGAATCGGCTGTCCAGCACGCGAGGCCTTCGCTCCTGCACTCTCCCCGCAGCCACATCTCCGCACGCAGACTCGCCCGCATGCTGCTCGCCAGACCCGACAACCTCAAGGCCGAGCATCACGAGCTCCCGGCCAAGCTCACCGCCGCATGCCCGGAGACAACCCAACTTGCCAGCCTCACCCGGGCTTTCGCCCAGCGCCTGAAGCCTCACCCAGCAAATGCCGACGCGCTCGAACTCTGGATCACCAAGGTCCGCGCAGCCGGTCTGCCCCACCTGCACGCCTTCACCCGGGGCCTGGAACGAGACCGTGACGCCGTAAACGCCGCGTTCACACTCCCGTACGGCAACGGCCCCACCGGGGTAGAGGTCGAGGGCAGCGGTGAAGCTGGAGATTGCCTGGTCATAGCGGCCGGCGTGACGGTGGGACTCTCCGCAGGAGGTGAGGGCCCAGGCGTCATTGGGGGTCGAGGTCGAGCACGGCAGTGAAGTCAGCCACGGCCTGGTCATAGCTGCCCACCGCACAGTGGGCGCGCCCACGTTGGGAGAGGGCCCAGGAATAGGTGGGGTCGAGGTCGGGCGCGGCAGGGCCGAGCCGGAACGGCAGACGGTGGAGCCGACCGAGACCGTCCAGTCGATGTCGTCCAACGACCCGAGCTCATCGGGCGGATCGCACCAGGGCGAGCAAGGTTCGGCACTTCCATACGCTGGCTTCAAGCGTGCGGCGGTGGCCGGTCCATCGCCGGCCACGGACCGGATCGGCTGACACCAGCGGCTCGATCCGGTCCCACATCACAGCAGTGACTACAGATCGGACAGACAAATCCGATCACAGGCGTGGCCGCCTCACGGCGACGACGGTCGCGCTGGAGCTCTCGTCTGGTTCATGTCGCCGATCATCTGCCACAGCCGCAGCGCCCGCCCTCGGTGCTGGTGCGCCAGGTGGTGGAAGCCCGCGGCGGCGTCCAGGTCGCCGATCAGCTGCCAGCACGTGGCCTCGTCCTGGCGGTCACCGTGCCGCTGGAAAACACCCGCCGCGCGCTCCAATGCCGGACTCGCCCGGTCCCGGTCGTGTTGACCGGCGTACACGCGGCCGACTTCCAGCAGCGTGTACGCGGCGCACCGCTCGTCGGCCAGTTCCTCGAAGGTGGCCAACGCCTGCCACAGGCAGCGCAGCGCCTCGTCCGGATTACCGCGCCGATCGTGCAGTCGACTGAACCGCCGCAGCACGACGGCCACGCGATGCCCGTCGCCCAGCGCCCTGGCCTGACTCAAGGCCGCGTCGAACCAGAACTCCGCCTCGTCGAGTTCACCCTGCATGAGCTTCATCACGGCCATGGAGCAGGACAGCCGCGCTTCGATGTGCCGGTCGCCCTCACCGGCCGCGATGGCCAGCGCGCGCTCGACACGTTCGAGGGCTTCGTCGTCACGGCCCTGTACGCGGCTGACCGTACTCAGCATGGCCATCGAAAGCGCCTGGCCGTGTTTGTCCCCACCGTCCTGGCACAGCCCGAGGGAGGACTCCAGGGCGCGGGTGGCCCGGTCGAACTCGTCTTGGTAGATATGCAGCTGGCCAAGACCGCGTAGCAGCACCGATGCGCCGCGCACGTTGCCGGCGGCCTCGGCCGCGTCCAACGCGAGCCGGTGCCCATGCTGCCAGTCCTGATAGAGACACCGGTGGTCGTAGTAGGTCGCCGCGCCCGCCGCCAGCTCCCAGGCCAACTCGTCCAGGCCCCAGTCGACGGCCAGTTTCACCGCGCCGAGCAGGTTGCCGCGCTCTGTGTCGAACCACCCGACCGGGTCGGCCATCAGCCGGTCCACGACCGCATCGGGCAGCGACCGGCGCGGTGCCAGACCGGGAGCGGCGGCCAGCAGCCCGCCAGGCAGCCAATCAGTGCCGCGCCCGATCAGCTCAAGCCAAACGGACAGCACCCGGGTGATCGCGTCCCGCTTGTCCGCCGTCGGCAGCGGGGCGGCGATCTTCACGGCACACGTCCTGATCAGGTCGTGCAGCCGGTAGCGCGGCTCGCCGAGGGCATCGGTGGCGGTCAGCCGAACCAGGCTGGCGTGGACGAGGGTGTCCAGCACTTCCTCGCCGTCCGAGCGGTCCAGCAGCGGGCCGACCACCCAGCCGGGCAGGGTGTAGGCGCCGAGCAGACCCAGCAGACTCAGCGCGCGCACCGCGTCAGCCGACAGCAGCCGTACGGCAGCCACCGGCAGGTGCAATCGCCAACGTTGGCTGCAACAACACCCTGCATGAGTACAGCCACACCCACGACTACTGCTAAGCCGGCGTCGGTGACGGCTGGGCAAACATCTCAGAGGTGTGGAAGACGAGCTCGGGGAACAGCGGAAGCGTGACCGACATCAGCGTGCACGGGGTCAACCACAACATCCCCTTGAGCGCGGGGATGACCGTCAACTACGAGCAGCGCTACGGGTTCTGGGGGAACGTGTACGGGGTTCACATCAAGTGCATCCCGTAGCGGATCGGGGGCCGCGGGGGGCGCCCGCGGCCCCCCGCCGCGCTTTGCACCGGCGGGGTGTGTTTGGGGTGCGGCGGGGGGGGGTGAAGATTATTAACACAACGGGTGGTGCGTTGTAGGGGGGGGTGCCC